>JBNVCD010000016.1:13111-15556 GCA_050410875.1 Bathyarchaeia archaeon
TTTATTTTCCAGCCGTCTTCCATTTCAGTGCGTAGCAGCTTGGTTTTGGCGCCAACGCTTTTCGCAATTAAATCGTAAGCGGTCCAGTAGGGCGTGGGGATGATGACGTTGCCGCCGTTTTTAAGTGTGAGAAACATTGTTGCGAACACGGCGAACTTTGAACCAGGGGTGACGACGACGTTTTCGGCTTTGACGCCGTGTGCCTCAGCGATTTTCTCTCTAAGCTTCTTCTCTCCATACGAGGAGGAATACTTGGTTTTGCCTGCTTTCATGGATGCATATGCGGCTTCCACAATTTCAGGCGGCGTATCCATGTCTGGGTCGCCGAGGTTTAGGCGGATTATTTTTTTTCCTTCACTTTCAAGTTTGAGGGCTTTCTCGTTTATTTCATACAGCATATTTTTGAACTCTCCGTAAAGAGTTACCATCTTTATTGTTGTTCTTCTAATTGAACGGCACTGCACATATTAACTATTTCGCGGTACACCGCCTCAGCTTGGTCAGGGTCTAACGCTAACTTTTTGGCGGTTTCTCTGACACGCAGGTAGACTTCGTTTTCGCGGTCAACATCCTTGATTGGTTTTCGCTGCGCTTTTTTTGCGGCGCCAATAGCTTTGCAGATTTGGACGCGCCTACTCAGAGCTAGCAAAATCTGCTCGTCTATCTCGTCCACTTGCCGCCGCAGCTGCTGGATGTCAACCATCATTTTTGTCCCTCAACCCTTCTGGGTATGAATCCGCCGCGCAACATGTGATCAGCCAACGTAACGGCGACTGCCGCCTCCACCACGGCTACAGCTTTGGGGACTACACAGGGGTCATGTCTACCGCCCACTTTCAGCGCTGTCTCCTCCATTTTGGCTAAATTCACGGTTTGCTGTTCCTTAGAAATCGACGGCGTAGGCTTTACTGCAACCCTAACAAGAATGGGCATGCCTGAGGATATGCCGCCTAAGACGCCGCCTGCCCTGTTGGTTTTCAAGGTTACTTTGCCGTTTTCGATGCAGAAGGCGTCGTTGTTTTCGGAACCTTTCAGCTCTGCTGAGGCGAAGCCTGCGCCGAACTCGACGGCTTTTACCGCGGGGACGGAAAACAGTGCTTTAGCCAAGTCAGCGTCTAACGCGTCAAACACTGGTTCACCGACGCCGGCGGGCACGTTCAAGACAGCGCATTCGATTACGCCGCCTAAGCTTTCGCCTTCTTTTTTAGCTTCAATGATGGCGTCAACCATCTTTTCTGAGCAGGATAAATCAGGACACCTCACTGCGGATTCAAATTTACGTTTGCGGACTTCGCTGAAGCTGAGGGGTTTATTTGCCATTTTCACTTTGCCAATGGCGGTTGTGTACGCTAAAACATCAACGCCGAAAGCGCCGAGAAGTTTTTTAGCGAGTGAGCCAGCCATCACAAGCGCCACTGTGACTCTGCCTGAAAAGCGTCCGCCGCCTCGGTGATCATTAAAACCTCCATATTTGACGTGTGCAGTGTAATCCGCGTGCCCGGGTCTTGGCAAGTCTTTGATGGCGTCGTAGTCGCCTGATTTTGTTTCTTTATTCTTAACGGTCATGCATATGGGTGCGCCTGTGGTGAAACCGTTGAAGACTCCAGACGAAATCTCCACGACGTCCTTTTCGATTCTAGCCGAAACAATCTCGGGTTTCTGCATTGGAATTCTCTGCTCCAGCTCTGCTTGAACGTCAGCTTCTGAGAAGGGCAGCCCTGCTGGGCAACCGTCAACGATTACGCCTACAAGTTTGCCGTGGCTTTCTCCAAATGAAGTAACCACGAATTCTTTACCTAACGAATTCCCCGCCAACTACATCAGCTCCTAACTTGTGTAAGTCACTAAAGAAGTGCGGATAAGATTTTCTGACGCACTCTGCGTTCTGGATTACAGTTTCGCCTTCGGCTCTTAAAGCTGCCACTGCACAGGACATGGCTATGCGGTGGTCGTTGAAGGGGTCAACGGGTACGCCGCAGAGTAAGTTGGGGCCTTGTATAGTTAAGCTGTCCTGGTCAATGCTTATTTGCGCCCCCATGTTCTTCAGCTCCACGTAAATTGACTCTAAACGGTCAGATTCTTTGAGTCTAAGCCTCTTGGCATCGTGGATTTTTGAAGTGCCTTTTGCGAAGCATGCAAGCACTGAGCAGATGGGCACTAAATCAGGTATGTCTCGGGCGTCTATGTCTACAGCGTTAAGTAACTCGCCGTTTCCGGTTATTGTTACTTGGTCTCTGCAAATTTTGCCTTGCACGCCCATCTGCCTGAGAATTTCAAGTATGAATTTGTCACCCTGAATCGCCTCCACATCCAAGTTTTTCACGGTCACATCTGACTTGGTTACAGCTGCGGCGGCTAAAAGAAAAGCGGCGGAAGAGAAGTCCCCGGGCACTTTACTATCACGTGGGGAATACTTCTGGTTTGCAGGTATGTGGAAACGCCTGA
>JBNVCD010000170.1:0-3497 GCA_050410875.1 Bathyarchaeia archaeon
GGCAGATTTTGCCGTTTTTAACATTTAAACCGTTTTCTACTAAGACGCGGGCGACTTTGAGACGTTCAGGGTAATCCTCCAGGTTTTTTTTGATGGTGTTCCACATTTTCACCGCGCTCCACGCATATTTTTGTACAGCAACGTATAAATATGTTCCCGCAGGTGTTTGGTATACAAACGTAAAATCAACCTTGTTGAAGGTGCAAAAATGCCAAACAGAAAGATCCTTTTACCTGAAGACGAGATGCCAAAACAGTGGTATAACATAACACCGGACCTCCCAAGGCCTTTGCCGCCTTTCATAGACCCAATAACAAAGGAACCCGGCGTTGGAATTGTCCCCCGCATTTTCCCAAAAGCAATCATTGCTCAGGAGTTAAGTCAGGAACGGTGGATTGACATTCCAGAGGAAGTAAGGGAAGTCTACAGACTGTGGCGACCCAGCCCGCTTTATCGAGCCATAAACTTGGAGAAGGCGTTGAAAACACCCGCCAAAATTTACTACAAGTATGAAGGCGTCAGCCCAGCAGGGAGCCATAAACCCAACACTGCTGTACCTCAAGCATACTACAACATGAAAGAGGGAACAAAGAGGTTAACCACCGAAACAGGCGCCGGTCAATGGGGTTCTGCGCTGTCTTTTGCAGCTGCAATGTTTGGTTTGAAAGCTACGGTTTACATGGTTCGCGCAAGCTTCGATCAGAAGCCTTACCGCAAGATGATGATGAAGGCTTTTGGCGCAGAATGCTTTGCAAGCCCCAGCAACAGGACAGAAGCAGGCAGAAAAATCCTCAAAGAAGACCCAGATAACAAAGGCAGTTTAGGCATTGCCATCAGCGAAGCCGTAGAAGACGCCTTGGTTAATGAAGAAGAAGCAAACTACGCTATAGGCAGCGTCTTTAACCACGTGTTACTTCACCAAACCGTTGAAGGGTTAGAAGCAAAAAAACAGCTGGAACTGGTTGATGATTACCCCGACGTGATTTACGGGTGTATAGGCGGGGGAAGCAGCTACTCAGGCTTGATGTGGCCGTTCTACTATGACAAAGTTTCTAAGAAAGCACCTAAAGAAACAAAGTTTGTTGCAACCGAAGCCACTGCATGCCCAAAAGTCACCAAAGGGCAATACATCTACGACCACGGCGACACTGCAAGGATAACGCCGCTGGTGCCTATGCACACGTTAGGGCACGATTTTATACCTGCACCGATCCACGCAGGCGGTTTACGTTACCATGGAATAGCGCCCACTATAAGTATACTTACTCAAGCAAAACAGATGACCACTGAAGCCTACAACCAGATAGACGTGTTTGATGCGGCTAAACTTTTCATTCAAACTGAAGGGATAATTCCTGCACCTGAACCATCACACGCAATAAAAGGCGCCATTGACGAAGCATTAAGGTGCAAACAGACAGGCGAAGCGAAAACCATTCTCTTCGTACTTTGCGGTCATGGCCACTTTGACATGGCTGCCTACGACGAATACTTCAGCGGCAACCTTAAGCCTTACGAATACCCAACTGAGAAAGTTGCGGAGTCCATGGAGAAACTTCGTAAGCTCTACCCCTGGTTGGACACTGTGAACAAAAAATTCATCAGTTGCGAACCAGTGTAGGCAAACCATCAGCTGCCTTCTCGGGGCAGCTTCTTTCAATTTTTGTTTTTCTTTTTCCAACGTAGTTTTATTAGATAATCTGCAAAATAAGGTATAGGAAAAAAATTATGGTTGCTCTTACAGCTCCAATTCAAGCGCATGCTAAAATTGAAAACGCTCTGCACAAAAAGAAAATTGGGTTAATCGTGAACCCTATAGCAGGCATGGGAGGCGCTGTAGGTCTAAAAGGAACAGATGGTAAAATAACCCTCAGTCAAGCCTTATCTTTGGGAGCTAAACCAGTTGCGCCTGCACGCGCAGAATTATTCCTTTCTGAGTTAAATGGTGCGAAGACTTACCTCAAATTGGTAGTTGGGGCAGGAATTATGGGGGAGGATGAAGCCAAGCGCGGCGGTTTTGAGTACACCGTTGTAGGCGAAAAGAAAAAGGAGACAAACGCTGAGGACACGCGAGCCGTCGCCAGAGGCATCAAAGCTTCAGGGGTTGAGTTGCTTGTTTTCTGCGGCGGAGACGGGACTGCTAGGGACATATTATCAGCAGTTGATGAGGAGCTACCGGTTCTAGGAGTCCCCACAGGCGTCAAGATGCATAGCACAGTGTTTGCAGTTACGCCAGCTGCAGCTGCAAGAGTTGTTTTGCGCTTCTTGGAAGACGCTTTACCTCTAAGAGAAGCTGAGGTTATGGATATCGACGAGGCAGCTTTCAGAGAAGACCGCTTGTCAGCTAAGCTTTATGGTTATGTTTTAACGCCGTATGAGCCGCGTCTTATTCAAGCAAGCAAACTGGCTAGCCCGATTACTGAAGACGAAGTGCGTAATCAAGTTGCTATAGCACTCTACATCATTGAAAACATGAAACCTGATGTTGTTTATATTGTTGGTCCTGGTACAACTACCCGCACAATCGGGGACCTGTTGGATGAGAAGAAGACTCTGTTAGGTGTAGACTTATTTTGTAACAGGAAAATTGTTGTTAAAGACGTGAACGAGAAACAGATTCTTGATTACATAAAAGACAAAGCTTCACGAATTATAGTGACGCCCATCGGGGGTCAAGGCTTCATTTTTGGTAGGGGAAACCAGCAGATAAGCGCCAAAGTGATCAGGCAAGTAGGTTTAGACAACATTATCGTTGTTGCAACAACAAGTAAACTGCGGAACCTAAAAAGCTTAAGAGTAGACACAGGCGACCCCGCCATGGACGAAGCGCTCAGATCACGCGTATTTAGAGTCATTTCAGACTACCAAACCGAGCAGCCTATGCACGTTGAATAAAAAGTTGGAGCAGCCTTTTTCAAGGCAGCTAAATTGAAATATACCAGTGTAAGGACATTAATCTGTAACTTGAGGCGTCAAAGATGATTCCAATTAACATTCCAAAACTTGGGGAAGAAGAAGTCGAAGCTGTAGTTAAAGTTCTAAGAAGCGGCGTTGTTACAAACGCGCTAGGTGCTGGACCTATGGTTTCGGCTTTTGAAAGAAACTATGCTAAGTTCGCAGGTGTGAAACACGCGATAGCAGTTAACACTGGCACAGCAGCTTTGCACATGGCAGTTGTGGCGGCAGGTGTAAAGGCGGGCGACGAGGTGATCCTGCCAAGCTTTACTTTTGTAGCCACCGCAGAAGCCGTTGTCATGGCGGGGGGTAAACCTGTATTTGCTGACATAGACCCGGAAAATTATTGCTTATCGCCTGATGCCGTGGAAAAAGCGTTAACCAAAAAGACTAAGGCCATCTTGCCTGTGGACCTCTACGGTTGGCCTGTTGAAATTAAACCTCTTAGAGAAATTGCTGATAAACACAACTTGACCATTATCGAAGATGCCGCGCAGGCGCATGGGGCAACTCGAAATGGGAAATCCGCAGGCGCCGATGCG
>JBNVCD010000171.1:0-3356 GCA_050410875.1 Bathyarchaeia archaeon
TAGAAGCGAACAATACGAAGGGTCTTTAAATGAGCGAAATGACCACTGAAATCCTTGAGCAAAACTTGAGCAAAATAGTGCTGGTGCGCCTAAAAGGCGGCAAAAGCCTACGCGGCAGACTAAAGGGTTTTGATCAGCATCTTAATTTGGTTCTAGAAGAAACTGAGGACACAACAGAAGTTGAAAACCAACGTAAACTAGGCTTAATAATTGTCCGCGGAGATAACGTCGTCCTCATATCGCCTCCTCCTAGGTGACAAAATTGGGTAAAGGTACTCCATCACAAGGTAAACGGCAAGGCAAAGTTGTCCACATAAAATGCAGACGCTGCGGCAGACGTGCATATCACGTTCGGCACAAGCGCTGTGCAGCTTGTGGTTACGGCGAATCCACCACGTTGCGAAGCTACAAGTGGCAAACCAAGACGCTGGCTAGACAAAGAATAGCTTAAGCTGTTTCCTTCTTTGTTCTCTCTTCTCAAATTTTCTTAAAAACTGTCTTTGTAGCGCAGTATAATTCAGATGATGTGCAGCCGGTTTTTGTTTGTTGAGACGCAAAAAAGAGGTAGAAGTGCTTTTCCCTTTTTGCTAGTTGACTGAGTTATAGTAGCCTTTGTCAATTTTAACGAAAATTAACGGACCTTTACTTTGAGCCATATCCCGCGCTTTACGTAGGGCGTTGTTAAGCACAGTCAATGTTTGTTCTTTTTCGTTTAGAGTAAATTGGTTTTTCTTTTCTCCTAACTCTAGTTTCAGAATGTTTTCTGCTAGAATTTCGGTTCCGCAGATTTCCCCGTTCTTCACTAAAGTTGAAACTACTATTTCCATGATTTCTTGTTTGTGGTTTAACTTTCTCCATAATGGTTCTGCGTCTGTCAGTGTCTTGGAGATTTTGTTCCACTTGTTAGGGTTTTGGTTACCGATAAGCAGCTTTACTCTTTCTTTCCATTTCTTAAGCCAGATTCCGGTCCAAATGGTAAGGTAGGTTTCAAATTCTATTGGGTTTTCCTTGAAAAACTGTTCTATTCTCTCTGCAAGTTTCCAGTTGTTTGTTTCTTTGCCAACAAGATTCCAATGGCTCTTAAGGTAGTTGGTGAAGTCTTGGCTTGCTACCTGCAACACTTTCCGGTCAGAACCCAAGATGTCTAGGGCAGGGTCTGCATCTTTTAATTTTTCAGTCAGTATTATTTCTACAAAGTTCATGTTGAACTCCGACTCTGAAGCCTTCTCCATATTCAGTATGCAATATGGGCTTTAATTAACTTATTTCTCAGTCAAATATAACTGGTTTAGGCGGTTTTCAGCAATATTCCAACCTTTGAAATATGAAAAATCTCTTTATTCTATAAATTTTGGTAAAGCCGTTATGTCATTTACCATCAAATCAGGTTTAGTTTTCGCCAGTTCTCCTTGCGAGTACAGTCCAGAAAGTACTGCGATTGTGCTTGTTTGAGCCGCTTTCCCTGCTTGTATATCAATAATTGAGTCGCCCACTATGGCGCATTCGTGTGTCTGCGCGGATAGTGCTTTTGCGGCTTTGATGAGGGCGTCGGGCGAAGGTTTGGGTTTTTCCGTGTCTAAAGCTGTAAAAACATCGGCAAAATAGCCGTCTAAGTCGAATTGCTTCAGTTCTTTGATTACTATTTCTTTAGGGACAAACCTCATAGTTATTATTGCAAGATTTGCCTTTTGAGATAGCTCTGAAAGAGTTTCTGCAACCTTAGGAAAAGGGCGTGTGTTATTTTGTGCTGTGTCATAGAACGCTTTAAGGTACACATTTAAGAACCGCGACTGATCCACTCCGACCAGATCTGTCAGTGGCAGTTTTTGTTCTATTCTTTTTGGGATCTCCAATGCGACACCGTTTTTTGGCTCTTCAAGTCCCAGTTTTTTGAAAGCACTTTTCGCAGCTGCAACATAGGCGTTCTTAGTGTCCAGTACTGTTCCGTCCAAATCAAAAAGAATCCCTTTAACTTTGAGTTTTGCTTTACTCATTCTAAAGCGCCTTTGTTTGTGGTTTTTTTTGAGGGTTCTTCTGTTGCTTCCTGTTTAGCCAAATCCGCTGTTTCCAAAGTTAAAATAAGTACTAATGCTTATCGGGAGCTGAATACTCTTATTTAGGGTAACTGTAAAATATCTACGGTTAATCGGAATTATCTGTGAGTGAATAAGTATGGAAGAGAAAAATCTTCAGGTACGTAACACTAACACTTTATCCCAATGTCCGTTCTGTCCATGCTGTTTTTGCAACGAAGTTGACTTGCAAAAACACTTGAAAACCTATGGGGCTTCCAAATCTGAGCATCTTGAAAAATTCAGGAAAAATCACGGACGCTTAGAGCATGGCTTTGAAGCTTCAGAATAATCTAGCGCCATATGTAAAAGCTATAAAGAAGTCTGCTACTTGTCTTTAGCGTCGAAGTTTGACTGAACATGACTGAACCAACACAAAAGAATTCCCAGCCTGTAATTGAAAAACTCCATATTGACGACCTGTCAAATTTTCCTTTCCATGCTGCCTATTTAGTTTATTCCGACGTTTTTGACTCTGCAAACAGTAATGAGGAAAGGCTGGAATTAAACAAACACATCGAGGATCTTAAGAACAACGTAATTACTGCTGAGTCGTTTTATCGCGCCGTTTCCCGTTACCGAAAAGAAGTTGTTCCCCCTCCAAGATATGACCGCTTTACTGTGCAAACTCAGAGAAAACGTGATTGGCGTATGAAGTCCCAAAGGCAAGACCGCAGTCGAAGACACAAAAATTAACGTCTTAACACGGCGTTGTACCCTTAAAAATTAAAGGTATAATATTTATGTTTAAACATGTTTAAACAGTTCATAGGATAATCTTATTTACGCAATCTCCATTTTGTCGGGGTTATTCGTGAAACCATGGAGTAACTGTAATATGAAAGCTTTCCCCGTTGCTATAATCTCGATGTGCGCTGCTCTTTACGCAGTTGTTGGTTACTTGACAAGTTTTGGTCTTACTTTTGGAGGCGTAGCCTTCTGGCCTGCAGCTTTTATACCTGCGGTTTTCGCTGTACTTTTTGGACCTTGGGTTGGAGGTCTTGGCGCAGCCATAGGCATATTCATCAGAGACCTCGCTTTTCATGGTGACCCACTTCTGAGCCTCACTGCAGGTGTTACGGCGAACTTCACAGTCTTCTTTGTAATTGGCTACCTTTCGCGGAGAAACTTGGATCGCAAAAAAATCCTCGCGGGCTTAGCGATTGGGGGCGTCATCATTTTGGCGGGGCTGCTACTGCCAACTTTGTTGCTGCCCGTGGAATCATCTGGGTTTGCACCGTTTTCTACAGTTGTAACGGTTGCCCTCTTCGTATCTTTAGTGGG
>JBNVCD010000172.1:0-378 GCA_050410875.1 Bathyarchaeia archaeon
GAAAAAAGCTACTGCTTAAATACCTAAACACCAAATGAATATGCAGCACAAGGAGGAACACGTACGGACATAGGTGGATACTTCCAAATACTCATCGGCGTACTCATGACAGCTACATTCGTCACCATCACACTTATTATGCTTAAAGGCTACTACGGCGAAGACGAAGAAGAAAAAGAAAACGACTAAACTTTAGCCTGCCTCACTTTTCTGCACATAAAAATGAACGCCAGCAGGCTTAAAACCCCAATTATCAAACCAGCAGCAACTAAATCTGTGTTCGTGCCCTCCCCAAATATGATCGGGAAAGGGCCAACGAAGACTATTCCAAATGAACTTGCCGAGCCATCGCCGCCAAACATGGAACCTGAAATGAAC
>JBNVCD010000172.1:388-3334 GCA_050410875.1 Bathyarchaeia archaeon
GAACAATAAAACGCCGATGAAAACTAAAACCACCCCCGCCATCAACGCCATCAACAGGTATGGCGATGCTGTGCCACACCCAAAATTTTCTGTATTCCGTTTTACGTTTCCACTCAACACGTTAACCCCAAAGGAAGTTATGAACCAGCATCAAAACAATGGCAAGCGCCGTAAGAATTATTGCCAGCGCTAAAACCGTTTTTGCAGTCTCTTTATCTGTTCCAAAAATTATCGGCACGGGACCCATCATAATCACCCCGGCGGCCTTCACATTTCCCTTCCGGCTGCTTTTTACACTTATGATGACTGCTGCCAAAACGATAACGCCCACGCCGATCATAATTAACGCTAAACCAAGTTCATCAATCCGCATATGCCAACAAGTATTTCTCTAGACAAAAATTTAACAGCTTCTGCTAAGTCTCGCCGAGAAATGTAAAGCAGACCCTACAAACAATTTAAGACTCAGATAATTAAAATACTTGCGTTGACAATTCAAAATGACGCCTGAAGACCTCATACAGCAAATACTCTCAAAACAGCCTAAAACTAGCCGAGACCAAATTCTGCAAAAACTAGAAGTTGCACGCGCAAACACAGGCGGGTTAATCGCTGACACAACTCTGCTACGAATAATTGCCCGCGAATTAGGAGTTGACGTCCCTCAAGAACCGCCTAGGCTTGGCAGTCATTTCCCACTCAGTAAACTGGTTTCAGGCATCCATGACGTCACTGTAACTGCACGTGTAATCGCTGTTTTCCCAGTGCGCACTTTTGAAGGCGCAAAACCAGGCAAATTCGCTTCAATATTACTCCTAGATCACGGTGCGCTTGTTCGCGCGGTTTTATGGAACGACAAAGCTGAAGCGGTTGAAAGTGGCGTCTTAGCGGCTGGTCAAATTGCCCGTTTTTACCATTGCTACACTAAAGAGGACCGAGAAGGCAACGTGGAATTACACGTGAGCAGCAAAAGCCGCATAGAAGTTAACCCTCAAGGCGTCAAAAATGAGGATTACCCTACTTCTATAGTGGATTACGCAGAAAAAATATGCAACCTTACTTCTAAAAAAAGTGTTGCTCTCAAAGGCACCGTAAAACAGGTTTTGTCAAAATCCACATTTTCCCGTCAAGATCAAACTGAAGGCGTGGTTCTGCGCTTTAAGCTGGCAGATCCAACAGGTGAAGTGGTGGTGGTTGCTTGGAATGAGAAGGCTCAAGAGCTTGAACCACTCTTAAAACCAAACGCTGAGGTGCACCTCGTCCATGGCAGAGTCAAAAGAGGCTCCAACGGCGAAACTGAAATTCACCTTGACAACGACGTCTATGTAGAGGTTTCTCCGCCAAAACTGCAGTTGACAAAAATAGCAAATTTAGAGGCGCTTTTGGGAAGCGTGAATGTAGAAGCTACAGTTGCAAGTTTACCTGTAACCAAAGACGTCATAACCCCTCAAGGCGAAAAAATCAATCTTACAACGTTAGAGCTAAAAGACGATACAGGCGCAATCCGTTTCGTAGCTTGGCGCGCCCACTCCCAAATCGCCAGCAGCTTGCTTATGGGTGAAAAAATCCGTCTGAAAAACGTTTTTGTGAGACCAGGTTCAGACGGCAAAAAAGAGCTTTCAACAAAACCTGCAACAGAAATTGTGCGGCTATAAACAGTGAATCCGCCTGGCTTGTTGATGCTTTTGTATACAGAATAATTTTCCTTTACCTGCCTTCCAGAGTTAAAAAGCCCTTTTTTGTCTTCAATTAAAGAGCAAACGCTTATTCTTCTAAGTTTTGTAAACCTCCAACAACCTTGGCGAGCCGCTCCACTACTGACTGATCAACTTTCTGGTCTTCTTCTATATCTCTAATTGGCTGAGGTTTTGCCATGCCACTGAATATTGACGGGGCAGTTTTATAACAATTTTTGTAGCTTGGCCTTCGAACTTCGAAGCAGCAGCGTTTCCAAGCTGAGCGTTTTAACATGATTAATTCAAAATTCGGGGTTATAGACTCGGAAATTTGAGCTTTTTTAGCCTTGTTTTATGTCTATCTCCAAATTAGAAATTCCGGTGAGCTTTTTTTTAGTAAGTTTCGTGCAGCTGCCTGTCTGCCTATAAAGTACCAAGCGCAATTTTCAGATGACGAAGCTTCAATTCAACTTTTGGCAATACAAAAAGCCAAAAACGTTTTATGTGAAGATGAATATTCATGTTGAGAAAACAGTTTAAAATGCTAAATGACTTGCCGGAGTGGGGCAGTCAATAACAAGAAATAAAAACAAAAATAACGTGAAACATCTACTAATATATGAGCACAAACTGTACCATGCATGGTCAAGTTTGCTGCACTCATGAGCACCAGAGGAAACGTTGGTGTTCAAAATTCCGTAATCAGTGAGGCAAAATACGTGATGTCGCGAAGAGTTTCGGTGGGGATTCGGGACTTTGATAAGCTGGTCGGCGGAGGGTTCCCAGAGTTAAGCATGGTTGTTTTGTCTGGAAACCCTGGGGCGGGAAAGACCCTTTTGTCTTCAAAATTCATTTATGAGGGCGTGAACACTTACGGTGAAAATGGTGTTTACGTTTGTTTGGCTGAAAGTATTGAAAAGTTCTTGTCCACCATGAAAGAGTTTGGGCTTGATTTTGAGCCTTTGGTGCGTAAAAAGCGGGTGGAGCTTCTTGACTTTTCCTTGTTGGGTGATATTGACGTCCAGCTGGCCTTAAATCGTATCTTGGACGCTATAACTTCCATTAATGCGAAAAGAGTGGTTTTTGATTCGGTTACTGCGCTTTTTATGGGTTTACGGACAGATGCTGAAAAGAGGCATACTTTACGTTTAATTTATAAATTAATAAAAAGAACGGGCTGTACTACAATCGTAGTGGTTGATGAGCCTTATGATAGTGAACAGTCGGGGTATGGTGAAGACTTTATCGCTGACGGTGTTGTGTCGATGAG
>JBNVCD010000173.1:0-3316 GCA_050410875.1 Bathyarchaeia archaeon
CACCTACATAAACTGCTGCAAAACACTAACATCTCAACTCACATAACTAACCCTTTTTGTCTGTCGGGCATCCTGAGATGGGGACTCTGCGCTGAGGCCTAACAGTTTTTTCAGCAGTTGGTTAAGTTCCTCCACGTTAGACGCTACAGCTTCCACCTGCCCCTCCAACTTTTTCACACGCTCAGGCATCAACAAATATTCCACTGCGTTTTCAATGGTGAAATGGTCGATTTCGCCAAGCCCTTCAGACCTGTCAATTTTCCTTTCGCTAGCGCTGAGCTCAAAATATCGGCTGAGAAAATCTGCAACTGGATCATCAATGGCAATATGAGGCCTACGACAAAGCTTCCCTTCAGTAAGCCTGCAACCATACTTCTGCATCAAAGCCCTAGCCGTCCGATCAGCACAAGCCCTAGCCAAATCCAACAACTCAACGGGATTACGCCCAAACAACGTCTCAACATGCACAATAACACTACTAGGCGTCTTCTCCACAGTAACCCCCCCTTCTAAGCCTAAAAGCGCCGTCCAATTCATCTTACCAACCCGCCGCCAATCAACAGGCCACACACCATCCGCAACAACACCAAAACGATACTTAGCAGCATGCAAACGCCAAACCCCACTACCAAAAAGAACACCCTCACTCCCAGTGAGAAAATTTATACCGTGTCGTGTAACTTCATACACCACAATGCTACTACGCTTTCTCCGACGTATAAGACCAGCTTGTTCAAGCTTCTTAACATAATAGAAAACATGGGGCTTGCTAAAACCTAACATCCTCGCAATCTTAGCAGGATAGTTTCCAGCCTCTAAATAGCGGAGAATCGGCAAGATGCGAGTACGAATAGTCTTGAAGTTCACTTTAACTTTTAACTTCGGACGACAAAAATTTTTACTTCTAACCCCAGAAGCCCCAGCCAAAAAATCACCTATTTGCCTAAACGCTTTCTCGGGTTTCCACGGGCTTCGTCGATTTCTTTGAACCGCTTTTCGACTTCGATGAGGTCACGTTTAAACTCTGAAGCAGATTTTTCCAGTTCTCTTTTGCTCATCTCTCTCACCACAAGGGCTCAGTTGGCTTGCACAGGCGCCTTTTCAACTCCTTGTATCGCCTGAAGATTTCACAGTCCCAAGCCTTGTCACACCACTCGCAGTCAGCGTTAAAATCGCTCTTCCCACACCTCATCTAGGCCTCAACCTCCCTCAGCAAGCCTTTACCGCGAGACTCAGAAGACTTCAAAACCGCCTTGTACAGCCACCTGTCCGTTCGTCTCTTTCGCAGATAGCCCCAACAGCACATCTCATCCAAAAAGCCGCTAACCCTCGGATCCCTAGACCAGCCCCGCCTCATCATCTCCTTCTGAACAGCACTTATCGTCCGCTCTTCATCGTCAAAAAAGCCCTCAGCATAAAGCAAGGCTAGCCTTCCTTGGGCGTTGTCGGTGCTTAGAACAAGCGGTTTGCGGATGACCTGCACTGTTAAAGCTGGGACCTCACGCTGCACAGTAACCTCAGAAGGCACGGATGCGGGTTCAAATCCCGGCGGGCCCGCTGTAGGGACGTACGTCCCTAAAAATTTCACTAAGGCTTCTCTGAAGGCTTTCAATGGCTCAAGCTTTTTTAACTCTGCTTCTAAAGTCGTCTTTTCATCTTTCAGTTGGGCGATTGTCCGCTGATACTCTTCAACATTCCACTGCTTTTTAATCTCGTCAACTTTCTGTAAGGCTTCATGATAGGCTTTCTGCCTCTCCTCCCCAATTTTGCTTTCAAACTCTTTCTTTAACTCATTGAAGATTTCAGTTCGGATATCTGCAAACCGCTTTTCAAGCTGCTCATATTTTTCTTTCCAAACCGTTTCATCCACCTCCATTCCAAGCTTAAGATATTGATCTCGAACATACTCAGGGTTTCGAATCCCCTGGGCTACTTCAACACCCACCTTTTCAGGCACACCGACGGGCAAAGCATAAACAACACCTACGAAAGGCGGGCGTTTACGCACCAAAACCCAATGCCCAAGCTTCAACTTCATAATGTCATCAGCGGAAAATTTGCCTCGGGCTTCAGGAATCAAATCAAGTGTATGCTTAACTTCCGTGATGTGATCCTGAGTGCCAAGAAACTTTACAGCGCAAGCCTTCAACGGGTCCTTGTCCGTCACAGCTAAAAACTGAGTGCTTATCCACACGTAAAGGCCAGTTTTTGCTCCTTGGGTTATAACGTTCATCACGGCTCGGGTTGCTGGGCTACTGTAGCCCTGCGGGAGAAACTTGAAAGCTTCGTCGATGACCAGTATGAGGTTGCGCTTGTAAATGCGTAAAGCGTCTTCAAAAGCGTTTTTCACGATAAGCTGCTGGGCTTCCAGACTGAAGTCGTTGATTACCATGCGGTTTATGCTAGGATAAAGCTTCAACTGCGGAACAGTCTCCACCTTTGACGTTTCACTCTGCAATCTCTCCAGTAAATCGTACAAAACACGGCAAGCATCTTTGAGCCAGCTGCTCTTGGTCTTAGCCTCAAGGTCTTTTGCTCGAGCAATAATGTCGTCAAAGCCTTTGGCGCCTTCAGTTAACCTGCTGAGAGTCGCATAATAAGGCGTCAACCTGCGCCTAAACATGCTCTCAAGCAAACCGATCAGAACAAAGCTATCCGTCGTCTCACGTAAGCAAACAGGGACCTCGTTGCCAACTCCAGCATAATCCGCCTCAGTCTCCTTAGTGTCGAAAATTAATACTTTATAGCCTTGCGCCGCGGCCCATTCTGAAAGACGCTTAATCAAGGTAGTTTTCCCAGAAAACTGCGTTTGACCAATTATAGCATAATGGAAAGGCTCAAGCACCACAGGCTCTCCAGAAGGCACGGTAAACAAAAAATCACTCATGCCCCAGAAGCCTCCAGCAAAGTGTAAACAGGTCCGAGAACAACAAGATGGCGTAAGGGAGGACACCTTTTAAATGGTTTAGTAGCCTTCAAACGCACAACATGGTTAGCTCGGAACCCTAGAAGAGTTAAATCCTCATAGCAATACCTGCAAGCCTTCAAAATGCGTCCGTCATTCCCAAAAGTCAGAGCGTAATCAGCTTGATTACCAGTCACCAAGAAGCAGAGCCCACACTTAGACATTTACAGGCAAACCTCCAAAAAAGTTAAACAACCAAAACAGAAACAGAAAAAAGGGGAAATGAGCGAAGCCCCCTGCTAAAAAGTATAAATTATAGCCTAGGCGATGGTCTCTCCCGGGCTACCATAACACTCTAGTAAGAGTATTGTTCAAACTCTAGGCTTGATTTATCTCTTGGGCTGCATCTCA
>JBNVCD010000174.1:0-3281 GCA_050410875.1 Bathyarchaeia archaeon
CGCGCACATTACATTTTGGGCCATTACTGTAAGCAGCATAAATGTCAGGCATCTTCTGGAAATGGGCAATCAACTGGTCGGCTTGGGTGGGTTCCACCGTGATCAGGAGGTGCCCCACTGCCTTGTATCCTAAACTTTTGTAGTTAACGTGAATGGTGGCGCCTCTTATTATTCCAAGTCTCTTCATTTCTCGGTAGCTTTTGTGCACTTCTTCCTTTGATACGCCGATTTCCCGTGCGATTTCTGCAGTGCTTTTCCTTCCGTCAACTAACAGAACCTTCAGAATTTTCGCTTGCAGAGGCGTAATTTGCTTAATTATCTATTCTCCTTTTACGTTAACGTGTACGTTTTTGTATTTAAGTGTCTTTGGTATGTTTAAATCGTGTTTTCACGTCTAAATTGTCGTTGGCTATCAGGTACACATAGCACACAGTGCGCCAATGGACTTTTTCATCTTTTAACCATAAAGTTTAAGGGTTAAAGGGTTGTTAAGTCTCGCGTATTCTAACTTTGAGGTTTGTAGTGTGAGCAATAAATTGCAAACAGTAGAAGAACGCAAAGCGGAAGTCCTCATAAAACTCAGGAAATATAAGCTCATAGAAAAAGAGAAATTTGACGGTGCCTTTGGCTACACTGTTGAAATTCCTGAAGACAAAGAAAAAGCCCTCATATGGTGCATTTTAGGTGAAGCCACCGTTGGCATCGTAGCTATGAACCAGCTCTACAAGGTCATGAAGGAGAAAGAGATTGAACGCGCCATAGTCGTCACAGAAGGCCGTTACACGCACGCGGTGAAACAGGGCGCCAAGAAAAAGAACGTTGAGCTTCTCCTCAAATCTTTCCCCGTGTTTGACATCTTTGAGCATTCACTGGTGCCTAAGCATGAAATTTTAACTGCTGAGGAACGCGATCAACTTTTGGCTCAATACAAAGTTAAACCCTACCAGATTCCTCAAATTACCTCCACGGATCCCGCGGTCAAAGCCATAGGTGCTAAGCCTGGCGATATCCTCCGTATAATTCGGAAAAGTAGCACCGCAGGCGAACACGTAACTTACCGTTACGTCATAGAGTAGCTGAGAAATTATTTTTCAATTTTTACCTCTGCGTCTTTGAAGACTACTTTGACTTCATCGCCGAGTTTGAAGTTTATTAGGCTTGCCTGTGGCAGCGTCGTTGTGATGGATGTTTGCCTGTTTAGTTCTATTGTGGCTTTTGTAGTGTTGTTTTCTTCTTCGATTCTGACAAGTTTCCCCTTTAACGTTATTTCCTTGCCGTAGTTGGGTGCGGCGAGAGCTTTCTTCATGTAGTTTTCTAGCTGTGTGTACTCGGCAAGTAGGCTTCTTCCTAGGTTAGTGAGTTTTGCGCCTCCTCCACCTGCTTTGCCGCCTTTGTATGTTTCTACGATGGGTTCTCCTATCGTGTTTTCAATTTTTTGAATGTAGCTCCAAACATAACGGTAAGACATACCTAACGCCGCCGCGGTTTTTGAGATGGATTTCTCTTTTTCTATTCCTTCTAAAATTTTAGCTCCGCCTTTGCCTATAACAGGGTTGCCACTGTGTTCTATCCAGACTTTTGCGGATAAAGTGTGGTTTTTTTTGGTGAGCATTCTTGTCTTGGATATGTTTTGGAAAAGTTTATAAACGTTTCCGATATGCATAAAAGGGAATAACGGTGTCTGAAGGTGCACGTCTGGCAAAAATTATTGGTGGCAGCAGCTTTAACAACAATCATGGTTGTTTCAGGCACAATAGTTTACTTCAACAACTTCGCTAAACGCAGACTTATAATATCAACAACCACCAGCCTCTACGACACAGGCTTACTAGACGTTATAGAAGAAAACTACGAAGCCACACACAACGTAGACATCAACATAATCTCCGCCGGCACAGGCATAGCCATCCAGCATGCACAAAACGGCGATGCAGACGTCATATTGGTGCATTCACCGTCCATGGAGAAGTCTTTCCTTGAGCAGGGCTATGGCGAAAACCGAAAAATTATTGCCTACAACTTCTTCACCATAGTTGGTCCAGCCGCTGACCCAGCAGGCATAAGGGGGAAAACCGTTCAAGACGCCCTAGCGTGCATCGTAAATTATGGTAGAAACCTAACGGACAGGTCAGGACAAACCAAGATTTGGATTTCTCGTGGTGACAACTCGGGCACACATTCTAAAGAGCAAAGCCTCTGGAAGACCGCAGGTTACAACTACACGTTGATATCTGCAGAGCCTTGGTATGCAAGTGTCGGTTCAGGCATGGGCGACACCTTAAATGTGGCTAACCAGAAATCCGCTTATACGCTTGCAGACTTGGGGACGTATCTGAAGTTCTACAAGGACGGCGTCATATCGCTCTCTGCGCTTATAACTGAAGAGCCGGCTTTGCTTAACGTGTACAGTGTTATGGCTGTGAAATCCTCTGTTCCAGCTAACCGTTCTGTTCACGCGCAAATCAACTACAACGACGCCATGGACTTCATCAAGTACTTGGTGTCGCCTGAAACACAGCAGCTGATAACGGCGTATGGCAAAGAAACTTATGGGCAAAGCCTCTTTTTCGGCGCGGTGCAACCCTTAACTGCAAATACGCCGCAGCCTATCGTGGACTGGATAAAATCTTATGCCTTCATTAATGGCACAGAGTGTCCACCGCAATACAGAAATGGCTTTCCAGAGCTTTATCCATAGAGGCACCTTCCGTTGGTTGACATCCTCGGCGGTTTAACGCAGGCGTTCCAGTTAATCTTCACAGGTGATGCAGCGCTCTACGGCGTAGTTTATCGTACTCTCCTTTTTTCCGGGGTCGCCGTAATCTTAGCGACGCTGTGGGGCACACCCATCGCTATGGTGCTTGCCCTCAAAAATTTTCGAGGAAAAACCCTCGTTAAAGCTTTCTTTAACTCTCTGATAGGCATACCCACGGTGGTTTTAGGCTTAATTTTGTACCTTGTCTTCTCTAAAGGTGGACCGCTGGGTTTTCTTGGTTTGCTCTACACGCCGGCAGCCATAATTTTAGGGGAAGCCATACTGGTGACCCCTATCCTCATAAGCATAACGATAAACGCTATAGAAGCAGTAGACCCTGACGTGGCAGCTTTAGCTAAAACGTTGGGGGCCTCTGAGTCGCAGGCTTCGCTGGCTGTTTTGAAAGAGGCGCTGAATGGTTTTCTTTTGGGGAACATCGCCAGTTTTAACCGTGCCATAGCCGAGTTAGGCGTTGCCCTTCTAGTGGGCGGTAACATTGTAGGGTTAACTGACGTTTTGACAACTG
>JBNVCD010000175.1:0-3237 GCA_050410875.1 Bathyarchaeia archaeon
CCGTGTATCAAGTTCTTCATGAACTCGTTAAAGCGGGTTTGTTAACCAAGTTAGGTCGAGGTTTATACAGAATAGCTGAAAGGCAAGCAGTTCAAACAGAGACGCTTGCGGTCTCAGATAAACTCGTTGTTACTTTGACTTCCGGTTTTCTTATTCGCGCAGAGGAGGTTTTGAAAGAGGGAGGCGTTGAATTCATGATTACTGGGCCTTCGGCGTTGTTGCGGTTTGTTCATCTTTTGCCGAGAAGGCTCATACATCTCATTTATGTTGTCGATGGGGCGGGCGAGTTTGCGACTACAATTCTTAGGGAAGAGAACTTTCGGGTTTTCTTGAATCCTAAAGGGGCTGAGGTTGAGATGGCGCTTCAAGCTTTTGAGGATAGAGACATTTTTGTTGTTCGGGAGTATGCAAAACTGGCGGGCAACGTTGGAGGGAGAGCGGTTTTGGAGAGGGCTCTTGTTGATACGTATTTTGAGGCAACGCGGCGGCGGATTCCGTTTTCAGAGGTAGAGGTAGGGCGGATTATGGCTAACGTGTTTAGGGCGGGGAAGATTGACATTGCACGGTTGTTGAGTCTGGCGGGGCGCCGGGGGGTGAAGGGTGAAATGCAGTCGATTGTTAAGGCTTTGATTCCTGATGTCCCTTTGTCTGCTGGCGTGGAGAATGAAAAGGTTGAGCAGGTTCTTAAGGGAATTAGAGCGTGAAAGAATGGCGTTTATTCATGATGAGGCTTACTTCTCGGAGGCGAGTATTCGTGAAAGAGCTGAACGATACGGTTTTTCGGATCCATTGCCTGTAGAGTTGTTTTTGTGGGACTGTGAGATTGCTGCTCAATTACAGAGTGTATCTGAAAAGTTCGTTTTAAAGGGCGGAGCTGCGGTGCAGCTTCATTTGCCAGTTGAGATGCAGAGAGGAAGTGTAGATGTAGACATTATTTGTCCTTACACGAAAAAGTAGTGCCCCAGAAGATGGATTACTGGGGCAACCTCACCTTCGGAGCAGGTTTAATCCTCATGTTGCTCGGCGTCACTTACGGGTTAACTCCATACGGGGATTCGCCGATGGGGTGGAGCAGCCCATGGGTTGTGGCATCGCTGGTTTCTGGAGCGACCTTGCTGGTTGTGTTTCCGTTCATTGAATCTCGAGTTGAAGAACCCATGTTCCGGCTTGACCTGTTCAAAAACCGCCAGTTCGCATTTGGAAACATCGCGACTTTTCTAAGCTCGCTTGCAAGAGGCGGAGTGATGATAATGATAGTGATTCTTCTGCAGGGAATTTGGCTGCCGCTACATGGCTACACTTATGAATCTGCGCCTTTCTGGGCAGGCATCTTCATGGTTCCTATGTCAATAGGTGTCGCCCTAACTGGGCCACTTAGCGGCTGGTTGTCGGATAAACATGGCGCAAGACTGCTTGCAACCGTAGGCATGATAATCACGGCGGCTGCATTTCTGGCTTTCACGTTGCTTCCTCCGAACTTTGAGTATTTCCCATTCGCGTTAATACTGTTCGTTATGGGCATCGGCAACGGCGTCTTCATGTCTCCTAACATGGCGTCCGTCATGAACTCTTGCCCGCCAGAGTGCAGGGGCGTCGCCTCAGGCATGCGTGCAACACTGCAGAATTGTGGACAAACTATCAGTCAAGCCATTTTCTTTGCCATAATTATAATCTCGCTTAACGCGTCTTTGCCAAACGCGCTTGCAGCGGCAGCCTTAAGCACGGGGGCTCCGGCGCAAGTTGCGGATGCACTTGGTAAAGTGCCTGCTTCGGGGGCGCTTTTTGCTGCTTTCTTGGGGTACAACCCGATTGGAACGATACTTGGAAGCATGGGTGCAGTTGCGTCAGCGATACCGCCGCATACATACGAGTTGCTGACGGGGCAAACCTTCTTTCCTAATGCTGTGTCCTCGCCGTTTATGTCAGCGCTGACAGAGGCATTCGTCATCGGTGCGATACTTTGCTTTGTCGCTGCGGTATGCTCAGCGCTTAGAGGCAAAAACTTCGTCTACTCAAACACTGAAAAAAATGAAACCGTTATTGCCGCTTCAGACTAGCGTAAAATTCTTTTATATAAGAAACCTTGCAATTTCACAAAATTTTCTAGGCAGCTCAAGGAGGAGATTGAGCGTTTAAGGATTAAGCCGTCTAAAATTATGCGGAAAGCGCTTGAGGATGACGTAAAGAGGAGAGAGGGGGGTTGAAGAGTTTAAGAAAGAGGTAAGCAAGTTGAGGCTTGTGCTTGAGAGGGTAAGCATGGAAGAAGTTGTGGAGGGCATACGGGAAGACAGGGAGAGTTGATGAAGCACCTTTTTGTTTCCTCAGCTGTTTGTTCTTCTTTGGCGTTTACTGAGGTTGCGGGGGGTGTTTTGGGGGCGGTTTTGTTGCTGGTTTTTTCGAGTGT
Organism: Bathyarchaeia archaeon; assembly: GCA_050410875.1. Taxonomy (GTDB): domain Archaea; phylum Thermoproteota; class Bathyarchaeia; order Bathyarchaeales; family Bathycorpusculaceae; genus JADGNF01. Next base: position 2,405 of record JBNVCD010000175.1, read on the forward strand.
GTGGTCTGTGCTTGCTGTGTTTTTGGTTTCGTGTTAACTGAATGGTTAAGTTAAGGGTTAAGTGATGTGGGGGTTGTGGTGGTTGTGGGTTGGTTTTTCTGTTTTTTTTTGGTTGTTGGGTTGGTTTTGTGGATAGGTTTTTGTGTTTTGTGTGTGTTTTTATATTTTGAGGGCGTATGAACAGCGTTGATAGGGTTTTTTTGTTGGTTGCGGTTTTTGTGGTGACTTTTGTTTTGGTTTTTTGTTGTGTTGTGTGGTTGCGTGGTTCTGTGGTGGTTAGTGTTAGTGGGTCTGATGGGGAGGTTTTGAGTGGTGTGTTTGAGGTTAAGCGGGTTAATTGGGATTTGGAGCTTGTGTATTTTCGGCGGTGGAGTTTGGGGTGGAGTTTTAGGGTTGAGGTTTTTGCGGAGGGTGGTGGGGTGCCTGTTTTTTCGGCGACTGCTGTGCGGTATGTTTTGCCTGATGGTGCGGAGCGGGTGGAGTTGAGTGCGCATCCGAGTTTGCCGGCGGGGCGTTATTACCTTCGGGTGACAGCTGTGGGTGTTCAGTGGACTGTGCGGGTTGTTGAGTGGAAGTAGAATGGGAGTAGAGTAGAATGGGAGTAGAGTAGAGTGGGGGTAGTTGGGGTTTGCGGTGTGGTTGTTTGTTGCTTGTTTGAATTAGAGAGGTGAGTGGTTTGTGTTTGGTGGGTGTGTGGTTAGACGATGTAGAGGCGGGTTTTGTTTTTTTCTGCGGTTGCCTTGTGGTTTTTGAGGGTTTGGTTTATTTGGGTTTGCTCGTTTAGAGTTAAGTTTTTTGGGTTGTCCATCTTTTCTGTGTGGCCTCCTTCTTTT
>JBNVCD010000176.1:0-3219 GCA_050410875.1 Bathyarchaeia archaeon
TCAGGTTGAACCGCCAACATTGTGTCCGTTACTATGGTGAAAGGCATAGTTGTCCAAACCAAAAAGAACTCGTTGACGCTGCCCGCTACTTTAAACTTGAAGTACAACGAGGGGTCCTCCACTTCCTTGTAGCTGCCTTCATAGCCAACTTCGGCGCTACTCAGAGAAGTCTGGCAGCCGGGGCAGTAAGCTACTACGTAATGGCCTTCTTCTAGGAGATTTTGGTCCCAGGCACGTTTAAGGATTTGCCATTCACGTTCGATGTACTCGTCCTTGTAGGTCCAGTAGGCTTTCTCCTGGTTGATAGCGATACCCAACCGCTTGTCAGCTTCCAGCCACATTTGGTGGTACCTCATGATGGCTTTCTTGCATTCTTCTATGAAGCGCTCCATGCCTACGCGTTCTAAAAGTTCACGCTTGTTTTTTACACCAAGAATTTTTTCCACTTCAAGCTCCACAGGTAAGCCTTGACAGTCCCAACCCGCCCAGAAAGGCATGTAGTAGCCTTGCATGGTTTTCCATCGGTAACGTATGTCCTTCATGACGCGCCCACGAGCGTGACCTATGTGGGGGATACCGTTCAGGGTAGGTGGACCTTCCACGTAGCCCAAGTTGCCCTTGTTAGATTCACGTAAACGGTTCTCGAGCTTTTCGCGGATTTTGTTTTTCTCCCAAAACTCCTGAATTTCTTTTTCCAATTCAAGCGGACGGTAATCTTGCGTAAGAGAGTAGTTATTGTTTGTGTTTGATTTGGCGGTCACAGACATCCCAGTCTATCGCTGAATACATAGAACAGCCTATAAAAATTTAGTCTTTTTACGCCCCTTCATCATCAATATTTTGCGGTTTTCAACGCCGCAGAGGTTTTATGGCAAGATTTATTTTTTTCCTTATCCTTAAAAATTGATGCCAATTCGGTAACTGGTGAATTAAACGAAGGCAAAACGGAAACTCCTCATAAGCATCACTTGCCTTGTTGCTGTTACACTTTTAAGCGCTTTCAGTGCAGCACAAATTTTGACCAGCTCCGAAATGGCTGAGTATAAAGCTCAGGCACAGCTTCTTCTCAGAAGCGCTATAGCAGAGGTGGAGCAGATACGTAATGTGACTTTGCCTCCTGTTGAAGTTGAAGTTGTCACTAAGCAGTGGGCCATAGACACGTGGGGCAAAGGCTACGCAGACCCTGATTTGACGAGTATTCTCAGAGAAGAAAAAATTTACAAAGGACTTTACATGATTGCGGAAAACGAAAGTCTCTATCAAGCAAATGTGGACTGGGCAGGAAACTGGGGTGCAGCCACATGGAACGGAAAAATCTACGTGGTGAAGGAAAACTTTGATCCGTGGCATTTGCCAAACGCCAAAGCAACCTTTGTGCATGAGTTGACGCATATTTGGCAGCCACGTTTACCCTACGTCACCACATTTGACGCGGAAAAGGCGCAAGCTTCGTTAACTGAAGGAGACGCCAGCTTCATGGGCGATTTTTTCATAAACAAAAACCAGCAAGCCGCCAGCTCATCGGCTGCTGCAGTAGCTGTTCAAGTACCGCTATTCCTTATGCACTCGCCCTATTTGAAGGAACTTAAATTGAGTTTACCCGCCTCAATCGCCTATCTTAACTATTTCCCCTACGACTACGGCAAAAGCTACGTTGCCGCGTTATATTCAAACGGCGGCTGGGCAACTGTAAATCAGGCATACAAGAACCCACCCACCACCACAGAGCAGATTCTTCACCCTGAAAAATACTTTGCCAACGAAACAGCACAGCAGATAGCAGCGCCTACTTTAGCAGAAAACACTTGGACACAAATAAGCACAGACAGCTATGGCGAATACTTTATACAAGTGATGCTGGCTAAATGGCTCTCTCAAGAGGACGCAAAAGCTGCTGCAGCAGGGTGGGGCGGAGACAAATTAACATACTATGAAAGGGGCAGCGAATACCTGTTCACTTGGAGAATAGGGTGGGACACACAATATGACGCATGTGAATTTTTTGTGGCGTTCAACTTCATGATGAATAACATAGGCGCAGTGAGAGACAATTTCTGCTATTGGCACACAAACGACCGATACCTCTCCATCGGGTGGGATCAAGCCACAAACACGGTGCTTATAGCTTGCTCAAATAACCAGTTAGCAGTGCAACAGTCCTACTTTAGGTAAAAGTCAGCACAAGACACTTATAAAAAACACAACAAAAAGTTAGACTACACCAAAGGCGGAAAAGACGTGAAAAATCCCCTATCAAGAAAAGAGTTCACAGTTTTGGTCACACTGCTTTTTGTAGCCTTTGGCGTGAGGCTTATTTTTTTCCCAAATATAGGCTACGCCAACGACACACAAACTTACCAGGCATGGTTTAATACTGCTGCCACACATGGCATCCGCGCCTTCTACACCACAGTCGGTTGGTGTGATTACCCGCCGTTTAACGTCTACTTTTTCTGGCTATTTGGTAGTTTAGCCAAAAGTTTCTCACTGCTTGGAAGTAACCTGTTTTTGTTTGCCATGAAGTTACTGCCCAACCTCTTTGACATGGCAACCGCCGCGCTCATCTTCTTTTTTGTACAAAAAAAATTAAACCTCAGGTGGGCGCTGCTAGCAACCTGCGCTTATGCTTTTAACCCCGCGGTAATTTTTAACGCGGCAGTCTGGGGTCAATTTGACGCTGTTTACACTTTCTTTTTGGTTCTCTCGCTGATGCTTATTTTCCGCAACAAGCCAAACTTGGCGATTATCTGCTTCACTTTGGGCATATTAACTAAGCCGCAAAGCATCGCTTTGGCGCCATTAATGATTTTCTTAATTTACCGCAAATTCAACTGGAAAGGCTTGTTGATTTCTCTGTTAGCCGCGGTTCTAACTGTCTTTGCGGTTATACTACCCTTCGAGTGGAGCAACCCTGCAGCATTTTTAAGCAACATATACCTTGGCGCCTACGAAGGCTACGGCTTCACCACTATTAACGCCTTTAACATGTGGGGTTTTGGAGGCATGTGGCAACCAGAAACTGCAGCTTCGTTTATAGCCGGCTGGCTTTTGTTTGCAGCCGCAGCTGCTTTCGCAGTGTATTTTGTCCATAAAAAACTCAGCAGACCAAACGACAGCAGCAGATCAAACGAGATTGCAGTGTTATTTGCAGCGTTCGTACTTTTCTTTGCCTTCTTTATGCTGCCCACCCGTATCCATGAGCGCTATTTGTTCCCTGCC
>JBNVCD010000177.1:0-3203 GCA_050410875.1 Bathyarchaeia archaeon
GTCATAACCACACCCAAGTTTTACTATCAAAATTCATCACTGCTACTTCGCAGTGCAATTACCCGCTTCACTAATCACCACTTAATATGGAAAAAGGTGAAAAAGGCGGGCCCGACGGGAATTGAACCCGCGACCTACGGATTAAGAGTCCGCCGCTCTGGCCTGACTGAGCTACGGGCCCACTTAATTGCTTTTGAAGAGGAATTTTCATCAATAGATATAGAGCTTTCGCTCACGTAAACTATAGTTAGAATGGATAAGTGACGCGTGTTATACAATAAAATTACGTACAAAGCGTTAAACCAAAGCTGCTTTAAAGTCAAGTTAGGGAAGGCTTCACATTGAAGACAAAACGCAAAGCAAAGCACGAAACAGAAAGCAACCTGGTTGAATTATTTTTATTCATGGATGTTGACGCAAAAGGGAAAACCGTGTAGGCTTATTTTATGCGCAAACCAGTTTGACCTAACTCTGGTTTAAACTTTAGTATTTCATTGTTATATTGAATGGTATTTGAAGAGCTAAACCAAAGGGTATAAAAGCAATTGATAATCAACAACGCGCCAGAAAACAAGAGGTACAAACGATGTTTGACATAGTTGGAACGTTACTTTGGGTCAGCATTGGCGTGGGCGGTTTAGCTTTAGCTTTCGCGGAATACGCTTGGGCTAACAAGAACCGCAGAAACAAGTAATAACGCTATTGCGTAAAAATGGAAAAGGGGAACCGCCCCTTTTTTCTTCCCCTCTTCAGAAGGGCGTTTTGAAGCAGGAACGTTCATGTACAATGTGATGCTAAGTTCAATGGCTAAGCTACGAGAAATGTTTTTGAAAGTAAAGTGCATAAAAAAGGTAAAGAGGTAAGAGTAAAAGTTGACCACCTCCAAAGATAGGCAACATCTACAAGAATTAAAAGAAATGATTCTAGAGAAAAATCCTGCGGAGCCGATAGAGAAAGTTTTGACTAAATTCTGTGCTCGACACGGTGTTTCTATGGATACCTGTCGAGTGTACTATAATCAACTTAAAGCAAAAGGCGAAGTTAAAGAACAATAAGTCACGCGCACAGCCCCCGTGGTTCCAATAAATAGTAAATGTTCAATTTGCTGGAAAAGCAGGATAGTAGATGAACAATTTTAAGTCAGAGTGGCTTCAATGTTATTTTGAGGGCGAAAAGTGGCTAACGAGCTTGTCTTTGTAGGTTTAGGATTAAACGATGAAAAAAACATAAGTCTTCAAGGCTTAGAAGAAGCTCAAACTGCAGACTACGTTTTTATTGAGCTCTACACTAGTCTGCTTCCGGATTTCTCCATAAATCGGCTCGAAAGGTTAGTTGGCAAACAAATTCAAGTTTTAGAACGAAAAGATCTAGAAGAAGAAAACGGCATGAAAGTCTTGGATGCGGCGGCGCGGGGCAAAACTGTGTTTATGGTTCCAGGAGACCCCTTTATTGCGACAACCCACGTGACTTTACGCTTGGAGGCAGCTAAGCGGAATGTGAAAACGCGTATAATTCATGGTGCAAGCATAATCTCTGCAATAATAGGTTTATCAGGCTTGCACAACTACAAATTTGGGAAAACCGTAACGGTGCCTTTCTCTGAGAATTTTAGTGAAACACCCTACCACGTCATTAACCAAAACAAGCAATTGGGGCTTCATACCCTTTGCCTTCTGGATTTGAAAGCTGACGAAAAACGTTTCTTAACCATAAAAGAAGCTTTAATCTTGCTGACGCAAACAGAACAGAAAAAGAAGCTTAACGCCATTACACCCGCAACGCTTGCAGTGGGCGTAGCGAGAGCAGGGAGCAGTAACCCCACGCTTAAAGCAGATTACATAGATAACTTGTTAGACTTTGATTTTGGAGAACCCCCGCACAGCCTAATTTTGCCGGGGCAACTTCATTTTATGGAGGCAGAGGCGTTGATAGCCTTTGCAGGTGCACCATCAACCTTACGGAGTAACGTGAAATGAGCATAGCAGCACTCGTAGACAAATACATATCTTCAACCGAGAAGGCGCTTAAGAATATGAAGCAGACGCAAGACACAATTAAACTGGATGGGAAAGGCGTAAACGAAATCTTGTCTTACGCTAAAGCCTACTTGGAAGATGCAAAATACTACCGTGAACAAAAAAAGTTTGAAACAAGCCTCACATCAATAGCCTACTGCGAAGGACTCATAGACGCGCTGAAACTTGTGGGCGCGATAAAAATCCCCGCGCCCTAAAAACAGTTTTTAAACCTACGGAGATTTAAAACGGTACATAACCAACCTTTTAATGCCTGAACAACGTAAAATGAATAAAATAATTCGCCGTTTAGGAGCACACGAAACTATGGCAGCTGAGCCCAAAGGCAAAAAGGTAGTGTTAGCTTCAGGGGTGTTCGATTTACTTCACTTGGGACATGTGAGGTTTCTGGAAGAGGCAAAAAAAGCAGGCGGTGAAAACGCAGAGTTAGTTGTTATCATCGCACGTGACAGTACAGTGGAGAAGATGAAAAACGTAAAACCTGTTATGTCGGAAAATCAGCGCCGCGCATTAGTGGAAGCGCTAAAAGTAGTAGATGAAGCAGTATTGGGCTTTGAACAATTTGACATAGGAGAAGTTATTGAAAAAATTAAGCCAGACGTCATCGCATTAGGGTATGACCAGAGAAGCATGGAGGAACAAGTGAAAAACTACATTGAAAAACATAACCTGAAAATCAAAGTAGTACGCGTCAGCAAATTTGAAGAAGATGAACTAGATAGCTCCTCGAAAATCAGAAAAAAAATTATAGAAAAATTTGCAAGATGAACAAAATGAAAAGCAGCCAGCAATACCGCATAACATACGTCTTGATGGCAATAAACATAGCCGTCTACGTCTACACATCGATTGCTGGCGGAGACGCTTTAAACACCAGCTTTGAAATGATAATTCGGTACGGGCAGGTCAACGGTTTAGTCCTCGGCTACGGCTACTACCATCAACTCTTCACATCAATGTTTGTGCACGTCACCATTGTGCATTTAGCGGGAAACATGCTGTTTCTGCTAATTTTTGGACTGCGCGCAGAAGAACTGTTCTCACTACCGCAATACCTACTCATCTACTTCTTGGGCGGCTTAGCAGGCAACTTACTATCCTTGGGCTTTCTGCCCCCCTGGATACCTTCAGCTGGAGCTTCAGGAGCAATTTTCGCAATGTTTGGCG
>JBNVCD010000178.1:0-3183 GCA_050410875.1 Bathyarchaeia archaeon
GGTGCATCCCACTAGAAGTGCGGGTGAACCTTTACGTGAACGGTTACGAGCAGCAAGTTAGGGTTATCCGAGGTGTGCAGAATCCTGTGGGCAAAATAGTGAATGGCACAGAATACTATTTTGGCCACGACTCTAAAGTCATAATAGACGAAGTCAAAATCAGCAATACAGCGCCTGAGAAGCAGACTCTTGCAGCTCAAATTGACATAGGATCGAACATGCTGACGGCGATCGTCGTAGTTGCAGTGGTTTTTGCAGTTGCATGGGTTTTACGATTTACGAAGAGCAATACAGATGTGGATAATTCATTCTAGGACTTAAACAGTGAAGACCAAAATTCAACACGTAAAAAGTAGCGCATTGATAAGCAATTGGTTGGAGGGTTAGTTGTGGGCGTGGGACTCAGACTCTTAGAGTTGTTACTTCGCCAAAAACTCTTCGACGAAGGATTGAAAGGCGAAGTGAACACGCCGCTTATAGTGTCGTATGCAGTCACCAAAGGCTGCAACCTCCGCTGTCTCCACTGTCACGTAGAAGCAAAAGAAGCGTTATCTAACGAGTTGACCCTAAAAGAAGCTATGCGAGTAATCGGAGAAATGGCGGCGCTTGGAACCAGAGCATTGATTTTCAGCGGTGGAGAACCTCTGCTTCGTAAAAATTTTGTTTTAGCACTGGCAGAGTACTGTGTGGATTTGGGTATAATTCCTGCCATCCTCACAAACGGCTTAATGCTTAATCATAAAGTGGCGCTTGAATTGAAAGACGCAGGCATCATGGCAGTCGGCTTACCTATTGATGCATTGGACGCAGCGGACCATGACGCCCTCAGGAACATGCCCGGCAGCTTTGCTAAAGCCGTGAATGCAATCAGAACATGCAAAGAGGTAGATTTGGAAGTTGTCATAACCACAATGGCGCTGAAAGACACGGTGCATGAAATCCCTAAGAGGCTAGATTTGATTTACAAGTTGGGCGCGGATCAAGTTGCAGTTTACGATTTAGTGCCAGTTGGGCGGGGAAGAGAAGTCATGGATAAGGCTATGAGTCAAGAGCAACGTATGAACCTTATAAGATACCTTCAGCAGAGGCAAGAAAGCTCAGAGATGGTTTTTACGATGTCTGGGGGGCAACCGCTTTATCCTGAAATCGTATCTGCCATGCATAAATCACACGGTACAAAACCTAAAGATTTACTGTTAAAGGAGTTTTGGGTTCACAACCCTGTAGGGTGCCATGCAGGCATTTTGTATTTCAGTTTACGACCAAACGGCGACGTTTACCCATGTACATTTTTGCCCGTTAAAATTGGCAACGTACGTGAGCAAAGTCTAGCTGACATATGGTACAACTCTAAAGTTCTAAAGGAGCTTAGGCAGAGGCGTTTGCTGAAAAACGCCTGTGGAAAATGCGAATACCGCGGGACTTGCGGCGGGTGCAGGGGACGCGCTTACGCATGCACAGGAGACTACTTGGAAGCCGACCCTATTTGTCTGCGAGATTTGATGTTAGAAGAAAAAGTTTATCCGGCAACTGTGAAAAGATTCGGGTGGTGCGTAGGCTAAAAGTTACGTAGTCGTTTCACAGTCAAAACAGACATCTTTTTCCCTGTTGGTCCAGTAGACTTTACCGCAAATTTTGCAGGTAGTTTTCCGAATCAACTCTTTGTCTTTTACTTCTTCGCGGACAACTGTTTGGTTGGAAGGAAAAACTATGGCGCGTTTATGGCAGAGTGGAGCACACGCAGAACAATGAACTGTACTGCAACCACCGCCGCATTTAGCAGGATAAGAAACTACGGCTTTTCCACCTTGAAATGTGAAAACGCCGTTGGGGCAGAATTCTACGCATCTGGGGGTGCCAGTGTGAACGCACCCGTCGCATTTATCGGCGTTGACTATGGGAAACCATGGAAGCGCCACTTTTACTTTCACTACCTCAAGTTTTGGCTCCTTCACTTTTCAGCTGGTCAATTATTTTTTGGGTTTCCTCTTCGGAGGGGTGCGTTATAGCGCCAGCGGGACAGATGTCTTCACAGCCTCTACAGAAAACTACGCAGCTGTTTGGATTTTTAACGATAGACCGTTTTTGCCCATTCTTCTCTTCGAATGCAAAAACCTGATTGTGGCAAAACTCGACGCATTTGCCGCAGGATATACAGTTGGTGTAGTCTATTTTTGGTCCCCATGGTATTTTCTCGCGGGGAACGCCTTCGTATGTTTCTTCGATCATTTTTTTATTAACCACCTATGTTGCACTATACCAACCTCAAGGCATATTTTAATATTTAAATATTGTTATTAACTTGTGGTTTTTGCTTCATGAACCCTACAAACAAGCCAAACTCGGCTACGCCGTCCAAAAAGAGTAAATTTCTAATGCAGGAAATTGTTTTTTAAGGTAGGCTTTTACTTCGTCTTCGTCTAAGTGGGGGATTCCGTTTTTGTCTTTGCGTATAGGTATCCCTGTTTCTCTGAGTGCTTCACCCCTTTGGAAATCATAGAACATAAAGTAGCGCCTATCGTGCAGCATGATGAGTTTTAGTGTGGTAAGTTCCTTGTTGGGTGAAAAGCCGCTTTGCTCAAGAATAAACACCACAGAGGCAGGTTTTTTTTCGTTGACTAAACGTTTGAATTCATCCCAGCTCCTAATTCTCACGTGACCGTCATTCATAACACATCAACAGACTCTTTGATTTTTTAGTGAATACCTCAGATTTGCTTCTTACAGTGAATGTATGTTCACAGTTCCTTTAAAATCAATTTTTCTATGACGCTTGCGCCAAGTTCTTTGCCCACAATTTTTAACGTGCCGTTAATTGCTATGGCGGGGGTTGCAACTACACCATATTTTGCGGTTGTTTCTTTTGCAGTGGCGTCAAGTTTGGTAACCTCAACTTTTATACCTTTTTGCGCCAGTTTCGCAGTTGCTTTTTGGGCGTTTTCTTCGGTTCTTTTGCATCTGGAGCAGGGCGGGTTGGAACCTATAATGTCAACTTTTATAGTCATTGTGTTTCTCAACTGGAAATTAGGAAATCATAAACATATTTAAATATATAGCAAGTTTACAGTTTGCCATACGAGGAAGAACCTATGAGTCTCGGCTGGAAAGATTGGAACCGCAGTGACATAATCTACGGAGTTATAGTGCCTCTTATCGTTGTTTTTGTTATAGTGGGGCTATCCT
>JBNVCD010000179.1:0-640 GCA_050410875.1 Bathyarchaeia archaeon
GTCGGTAAAGCGTTCTTTTTACCTATAGACTTCCTGGTTGGGTTGTTTTTGTATCAAAAACGGAGGCAACGTGTTTTCAATTTTCTCTCGCAAACCATAGTTGTGCGTAAACGGTAAATCAAACTGCAGCTAAAAACACAGTTCAGTGCTTCCTTTTTCTTTTATGGCATATGACAACTATGAATGTAGCAATAAGCAGGGTTACTGCTGCAATAGCAAGAGGCGTTACTGAATTTCCTTCGTTGGTTGCCGCGCCGTTTATAGGGGTCTCCGTAGAAGACCCAAAAGCGTAAACTGCGTGGTCATACGACCCCACAAAAACTTTGTTCTCAGCGATTGCAGGTGAAGAAATTACCCAGTCGCCTGTCTGGTAACTCCAAAGTAAAACGCCACTTAAAGCGTCAACAGCGTACAACTTGCCATCATATGACCCTGCTAACACTACGCCGTCGGCAACCGCAGGTGACGAAGCAGCATCGCCACCTGTGAAGAAAACCCATTTAACCTCGCCTGTTGAAGCATCTAAAGCGTAGAGTTTGTCGTCTGATGAACCAAAATAAACCATGCCGCCTGCAACTGCAGGAGAAGACGCCACTTGCCCGTCAGTCTTAAAAGCCCACTTGAGTCTTCCGTCGTGAGC
>JBNVCD010000179.1:650-3082 GCA_050410875.1 Bathyarchaeia archaeon
GAGCGCATAAAGATTTCCATCATAAGATCCAATGTAAACTAAGCCATCCGCAACGCAAGGGGACGAAATCACAAAACCGCCTGTAGTGTACTTCCACAGTAAAGTGCCATCCGAAGCATTTAACGCATAAACGTTATAATCATTTGACCCAAAGTAAACCACGCCCTCAACAACTGCTGCTGAAGACATGTGAATCTGATCTCCTGTACTGTAGCTCCAAATCAGCGTACCTGACGCTGAATCCAAAGCGTAAAAAGTGTTATCCTCTGAACCGACGTAAACTACTCCCTCTGATACTGCAGGAGAAGAAACCACAGCAAACCCTGTGGTGTAATTCCAAATCAACTGCCCACTAGTAGCGTTCAAAGCGTAGACGTTGCCATCGTAGGAACCCACATAAACCTTCCCATCTGCAACCGCAGGAGACGAAAGCATAATCATGTCGTCTGTCTGGAAACTCCACAAAACTTCGCTGGTGAACTCATCAACCGGCGTAGTTCCAGTTGTGGCGTTTAACGCGTAGATTTTTCCATCATATGAACCCACGTAAACTACGCCATTGGCCACTGCAGGCGAAGCATCTACAACGCCGCCTGTTGCAAACTTCCAAACAAGAAAACCCAAAGAAGCATCCAAAGCGTAGAGGCGTCCATCCCAAGAGCCAACGTACACTGTGCCGTCGGCAACCGCCGGCTGCGAAATCACCATTTCCCCTGTAGTAAAATTCCAAATCCGCGCACCATCAGACGCGTTTAAAGCGTAAACGTTTTTGTCGTTTGAACCAACGTACACTGTGCCGTCGGCAAACGTTGGCGTGGATGAAACAGCCCCCCCAGTCAGGTAACTCCAGACCAATGAACCATCCACCGCGTCTAAAGCGTAGACTTTCCCGTCGATTGAACCTGCAAAGACCATTCCGTTGCCAACGCTTATTCCTGAAAACACAGCACCGCCCGTTTGATATCTCCACTTTAAAGTACCTCTGGATGCGTCAAACGCGTAGACGTTGCCATCGTTAGATCCAATGTAAACCATACTCTCCCAGATTGCAGGCGAAGAAACTATTATGTCGCCGGTGGCGTAACTCCACAGCAAAACCCCTGTAGTAGCGTTTACGGCGTGAATTTTTTTGTCTTGAGAACCAACGTAAACAACGCCGTTAGCAACCGCAGGGGACGAAAGCATAATCTGCCCCCCAGTCGCATAACTCCAAACCAACGCCCCACTAGACGCGTTAAGCGCATAAACATTGCAATCCTCAGACGCCGCGTAAACAACCCCGTCAAAGTAAGCTATAGCAGAATCCACAAAGTAACCTGTCCTAAAACTCCAAACGTACTCCCCGGTAGCAGCATTTAACGCGTAAACGTTGAAGTCTTCTGAACCCACATAAACTTTGCCTTCCGCAACCGCCACAGGCGACAAAACATTAGCCCCCGTCGTATAACTCCACATGAAAACACCCGTGGAAGCGTTAAAAGCGTAAACTTTGTCATCTAACGAACCAAAATAAACCACCCCGTCAACAACAACCGGCGAATCCACAGGACCGCCTGTATTAAACCGCCACAATATCTGATTCGTCCTAGGCACCGTTGAGGACGACTTGCCTGTACGCGCCAAGTCATGATGAAACATCACCCAATCCTCTCCAGTTTTTCCCTCATCCGCAACCACCGCCACTTTCAAAAACATATTTGCCATCAAAAATGCTGCAAGCAAAGTTACCCAAAGAACGTAACCCTTTTTTCTTGCTTGCTTCACTTTCTTTACTCTCGACTTAAGTTTACCTCTAAAATACGTGATGCAAAAATTTAATGTTTAAGGAAAAAAGTGCTAACATCTGCTGCTAATTTAAGAAAATTACAAGACCCTTAAAATGCTAACCAAGTGCAGAAGATTGCTGCTTGACTTCTTCCATTATTTTTCCGTTACATATTATTCTTAAAACAAAAAATTGCATCTTACAATGGATAAAATAAAAAATTTTTATTCTAAAACTAAAAAGATGACAAAGCAAACACCTTCCTATATAAAAAAACAATATAAAACGCTGCCTTAGTGAAAAAGGCAACATTTATTCCACACTTAAACACAATGTTTATATGTAGTGAACGCGCATCTGAACTAACTTAGCTAAATCAGCTGCCCCGCAATAACAACTTGGCGGCGGCTCAACACCAACCACAAAGGCGACTTCGCCCTGCAGGAATGCGGTGATTGGCCTCCAATTGCGGGGACACACATGTGGACCTGATAGAATTGCTCATGTTAGGTCTGAAATGGGCTTTGACGTTGTGGAATGTTCTCCCTCCAAATCCAGCAAAAACAAACATTTAGATAGCGAAACACGTACCAAAAATAAACGTATCCGACAGAATAAACGGAGTGTCACAACTCCGGTTGATCCTGCCGGACCCCACTGCTATCGG
>JBNVCD010000017.1:0-15088 GCA_050410875.1 Bathyarchaeia archaeon
GAGATTGTTTTTCCTAGGCCGTTGCTGCCTTCAACGAGCACGGATCGGCGGTCTTTGACACCGTTGAAAACCGCATTTATGAATTGGGCTTGATGTGGACGCACCACGGGGTAGGGGAAGTACTCGGTGACTTCTTTGGGTAGAGCCTGATCGCTCATCGTTTATCTCCATTGCCCTTTTGTTGGGCAGTACATGTTCACGACGCAGGTGCCACAGGAGGGGTTATGGGCTTTGCAGGTTTTTCTGCCATGAGCAATTAGCAGAAGATGCACTGCCAAATAGTCTTTTGGGTCAAAGAGCAACTGCAAATTCTCACGCACTGCCTCGTAATCGCCTGTTGCGGGGGCGAAGCCTAAACGTTTGGAGACGCGGTTTACGTGGGTGTCTACGGGTATGGTGGGTTGGTTGGCTGAGAAAAGCAGAACAACATCTGCCGTTTTTGGTCCTACACCCCGGATTTGCATAAGTGCGTTTCTTGCCTTATCGAGGGGCAAAGACAAGACGGGTTGAAGAGTACCACCGTAATCTTCGACTACGGTTTTTGCAGCCTGCTTTATTGTTTGCGCTTTAGATCTATATAGACCTGCAGGTCTAATTGCGTCCTCAATCTTACCGATTGGAGCCTCCGCGAGGGCTTGAGGTGTTATCTCTGAAACTTTTAAGAGGTTTTGGTAAGCTTTAACAGTGTTGCGGTCTGCAGTGTTCTGCGAAATAATAGTCACAACCAACGTTTCGAAGGGGTCACGTTTGGCTTTTATCCAGTTCGGCAGAGCTATAGACTGTTTGAGAATCTGCAGGATTTTTGCTGCCCGATCGTCGCTCACGTATAACTCTGCCTCTGAAAATTTTGTTAAATAGTGACAAGCCAAAGTTATAAATAGCGTGGGGAGAGGTAAAACGTGTCTGCTCTGCAGGATGAGCGCTCAAGCCGTCGGGGAGCTTGGTTACGACGGTGAAGATGGGGGCAGCTCAGCGCTTTTAGCGGTTGAACTATGTTTTGCATGCTTCAATGTTTAAACTGAGCCAAAAATGAAAGAGGGTTCATCAACAACTGCAAGATGCATTGAATCATGAAGTACAACGTATTAGGGTTAAAGGCGACGCTTTGAAGGTTCACCTGTAGCTTTTTAAGAGGAAAACACCCAAAATAGAAACAAACATAAACTAAAACGTGAGAGTAAAGCCTTAAGGAGAAAAGTGAGGGTGGACCGCGCCAACGTCATAAAAGAGGAGTTAACGGAGCGGGACTATCGGTTTTTAGCTGTATACGTAGAGGCGACGAACAGCTGTCTGGTTTTGCTTAGCGAGAGAGAAGACAAGTTGGGAACGATGGCGATTGCTGTGCCTAGACCCAGAGATATGGTGGGGCCGGTTTCGTCGTCTATTTTGGTAGGAGACAAAAACGCCATTTCAGCCCGCATGTTTGCCGAGTATATCGCGGGGAAAAAAGGGAAAATTGCCGTCGTCTCCGTTTATCTGGACAAGCTCACCGAGGTACAGGCGCAAGCGTATTTTATGCGGTTAATCGAAAAGGTGCTACGCTCAGAAACTTCAAAAACAGCAGAGAAAATATGAAGAGGCCTTCGTGATAAACCAATCGATTTTACGACGGGGAAAGCACTAAATGGCTCAGCGCACGCCACAGTTTGTTCAGAACAGTCGCACAGGTGAGAAGACAGCTGCAACAACAAAAAAGACCAGAGACACATTGAAAGTTTGTTACGTATTGGATCTTTTACCTTCTCAGGTTTTAGACCCAGAACCAAAGGATAGGGATATGTTGGTCTAAACGTCAAATGGAAATTGTTGCATGATTGATGGTGGAGTATCGTAGGGTGAGACTTTAAGAGTTTCAATCAGTATTATGCAGTGGGCGCTTGCAATGAAGCGAACTGTGCTGTTGAAGGTTGATCCGAAGGAGCCTGAAGTTGAAAAAATAATTCAAGCCGCAAACTTCATTAAGGCTGGGGGGTTAGTGGCGTTTCCAACGGAAACCGTTTACGGGTTAGGTGCTGACGCGCTTAACGCAGAAGCGGTTTTGGGGTTGTTTGCGGCAAAGAATCGGCCGCTGGATAATCCGCCTATTGTGCACGTGGAGAATTTTGATGACGTAGCGCGGTTAACGCGGCAGGTTCCGGCGACGGCTAAAGAGTTGATGAAGAGGTTTTGGCCTGGACCTTTAACTTTGGTTTTTAAACGCTCCAGCATAGTGCCTGAGGTGACGGTTGCTGGTTTGAAGACTGTAGCGATTCGGATGCCTCAGCATCCAGTCGCGTTAGCGTTGATTAGGGAAAGTAAATGTCCCATCGCGGCGCCTAGCGCTAACATTGCGGGTAAACCCAGCCCGACTTCTGCTGAGCATGTTCTGGAGGATTTGAACGGCAGGATAGACGCCGTAATCGACGCGGGACCAACACGTATAGGAGTTGAATCTACCGTGCTGGATGTGAGTGTTGAACCGCCTATGCTGCTGCGTCCCGGCGGAGTTTCTCTTGAAGCGTTAAAAAGGGTGATTGAAAATGTGCAGTTGCACCCGTTTGTTGTTTCTGAAAGGGAAGTTGCTCCTGAGAAAGCTAAATCTCCGGGTATGAAGCACAAGCACTATGCGCCTAAGGCTCCTGTGATACTAGTGGAAGGTGACCTGCCGAAAGTCATGAGCACCATAAAACAGCTTATAACTAAATATTGGCTGGACGACAAGAGGGTGGGGGTTTTGGCAACAAGCGAAACTTCTTGGGCTTACGAGGCGGATGTTGTGAAGACGCTGGGCAGCCGCCGCAACGTTGACTCGATGGCTACAAGCTTATTTAGGCTTTTGAGGGAGTTTGACTCTGAGAACGTTGACGTCATAATTGCTGAAGGTGTACCTTTAGAGGGTTTAGGGTTGGCGGTTATGAATCGCCTACGCAAAGCCTCAGGCTATAACATAATTAAGGCTGTTTGACGGTGGGAAAGCCTTAAATTACACAGATTTGATTGTTTGCGTTTAAGAATTTAACATTTGTAAATTGTTGTAAAACGGTGAAAAATGATATGTCACAAGGTGGAACAGTTCCAGTTCTAGTCTTAAAAGAAGGCACCGGCAGATCAACCGGGCGAGAAGCACAAAAAAACAACATAATGGCTGCGAAAATTGTTGCTGAAACCATAAAGAGCACTTTAGGCCCCTGCGGCATGGACAAGATGTTAGTCACAAGCTTCGGAGACGTTGCCATCACAAATGACGGCGCAACCATAATGAAAGAACTTGACGTGCAGCATCCAGCAGCAAAAATGCTGGTTGAAGTTGCCAAAGCTCAAGATAACGAGGTAGGCGACGGAACCACAACCGCCGTAGTCCTGTCAGGCGAATTGCTTGCAAAAGCTGAAAACTTGTTAGATAAGAATGTTCACCCAACAGTTATTATAGAAGGCTTCAAGAAGGCAAGCGAGAAAGCACAGGAAATTTTAGATAAACTCGCTATGCCCATCAGCCTCAAAGACGACAAAACACTACGCGAGGTCGCCCTGACAAGCTTAGCCAGCAAAGGTGTCGCCAACGCAAAAGAGCACTTCGCCAAAATCGGCGTAGACGCCGTAAAACAGGTTTCTGAAGAAGTAAATGGCAAAGTAAAAGCCGACATTGACCTAATCAAAGTGATCAAGAAACATGGCAAAAGCCTCGAAGAAACTGAGCTCGTTAGGGGCATGGTAATCGACAAAGAAGTTGCCAGTTCACAGATGCCTAAAGTAATTGAAAACGCCAAAATTGCGCTTCTCAACACTAAATTAGAAATTGAAAAAACCGAGTTCGACGCAAAAATCAACATTGAAAGCCCCGAACAGATGCGCTCCTTCCTTGATGAAGAAGAACGCATGCTTAAAGAGATGACCGATAAAATCTGCAAGGCAGGCGCAAACGTTGTTTTCTGCGAGAAGGGCATTGACGACATGGCGCTTCACTTTTTAGCTAAAGCCGGCGTACTCGCCGCCAAAAGCGTGAGCAGCAGCGACATGGAAAAGCTCGCCCGCGCCACAGGCGGCAAAATCTTAGCCAGCGTTGAAGACCTAACATCTGACGCTTTAGGCAACGCCAAAAAGGTTGAAGAAGCAAAAATCGGCGACGACAAACTCCTCTACATCCGCGACTGCAAGAACCCCAAAGCGGTAACCATAGTCATACGAGGCGGCACCGACCACGTTATAGATGAAGCTGAACGCTCACTACATGACGCACTATGCGTAATCCGAAACGCCATAGAGGACGGCAAAATCGTTGCAGGCGGAGGAGCACCCGAAGCTGAAGTTGCTAAGGGTCTGCGCGCCTACGCAGTTAAAGTTGGCGGAAGAGAACAACTCGCAGTTGAAGCGTTCGCCGAGGCAGTTGAAGGCATTCCGTTAACGCTCGCTGAAAACGCAGGCTTAGACCCCATAGACATCATGGTGAACCTAAGGGCAAAACATGAAGACGTGAACAACAAAAACTTCGGCATCGACGTTACCACGGGCAAAATCGTGAACATGATGGAGCAAGCAGTTCTTGAACCCTTACGCGTAAAACAGCAAGTGATCAAATCCGCCACTGAAGCCGCCAACATGATTCTAAAAATCGACGACCTCATCAGCATCAAAGGCACCGCAGGCAAAACTCCACCGATGCCCTCAGGCGCAGGCGGCATGGGCGGCATGGGTGGAATGGGTGGCATGGGCGACATGCCCTATTGAGCCCCCCCTGCTTTATTTTTTATTTGCTTGAACCCGCAAGAGATCTCGGTTTTCTTTTTTACGCCAATTTTATATTGCTGCAAACCTCAATAGGTTTTGCCTGTGAAGTTCTGAGGCGTAACCCCGTGAAACACGTGAAAATCTCAGCGTTCGACTGCCCTGACGCATGGTTTAAAGCGTTAAGTCGCATCTGGGAAGAAGGCGACACCTTCAAAGTTGGCTTCGGCTCAGAGGAAACCGAAACCAAGAAACTTAACATCACAATCGAAATTGCCCATCCAGAAAACAGGCCACTAGTCAGCGACAAAGCACCCTGCGACATCAAGTACGTTCAGGGATACGCGTTGGAGTACTTGTGGTGCGGCGAAAAACAAGACGAAGAAACCTACACGTACGGCAGCAGATTAAACACGCCTATCAACCAGATAGAAGAAGCCGTGCAAAGATACGTGCAAGAGCAACGTGACAGACAAGTAACTATGGTGATTAGGCTGCCGGAAGACATAAAAAAATACGTGCACAACAAAAAACACGAGCCACCCTGCCTGAGCCTTATTGACACAGAAATCCTTGAGGGCAAAATGCACCTAACATGCTACTTCCGAAGCTGGGACGCATACGCTGGCTTACCGGCCAACATTGCAGGGCTGCAGCTTTTTAACGAGGCATTCGTGAAGGAAATTAACAGCCGCGGCAACCTTGAACTGGAAACAGGAAAACTAGTTTTCCACAGCAAAAACTGCCACATCTACCAACGACAGTACAAACTTGTCGAAGAACTGCTATCTCCCAAGGGCACAGCGAAAACGCAGCGTTTAGCTCAAACCATAAAAAACAGTTCAAACCAAAAATAGAACACGCACTACCCTAATGGAGTATGCAAAAGTAGGAAGACACGTTTTTACGCCGCGTTCCCAGTTGATATCCACGTTCACCAAAAACATGGAATGTAATCCCTAACCCTAAACGCCACGCCTAAGGTGTCAGCTACAGCTTTAACCTTTTCCACCTCTACCTCAGGCATCCTCACCGCGGAAACCTCTACTTCTAATCCAGCAGCTTTGGCTTTCCTTACAAAGTCCAACACAGCTTCAAAGGCACCCTCAAAAGAGGGTCTACAGTTTTCACGGTACGTTGCCTCGTCGTGCCCGTTCAAGCTAACACTAACCTTGCGAACCCCTGCAGCACGTAACTCGACTGCTACATCTCTAGGCTTATTCAGAACGTACCCGTGACCATTTGTGTCTAACCGAACAGCAAGATAACTGCCGCAGCGCCGTTTAATCCACCGGGTAATCTCCAACAGCACATCCAACCTCGCAGTGGGTTCGCCAAACCCTGTAAAAACCACTTCACGCCAACGCCTCATGGTTAAAGCTTGCTCCAACTCAGCAGTCACCTCAGCCACTGTTGGCTCCATTTTCAATTTAAGATTAAACCCGCCAACGCCTTCTTTGAAATTGCGAAGACAAAACCAGCAACTGTTGGAACACTTGTTAGTGATGTTCAGGTAAAGGCTACTGTCTAACCAGTAAACAAAGCTGGGTTTTTTGCCGTCAACCACGCGGGGTTCCACTCGCCACTTCGGCAGATTCTGCCATATAGTTTTACATAGTTTATGTTCATAAACGTTATAACCAAAATGTTATAACCAAAACAATGTTCCATCAAAACGTGGAAGAGAAGCTGCATGAAAAAAGTGCCGTTGTTTGAATATGAAGTTCCACGCTACAGAAAGCCGCCTGCAAAATGGTTGGATTTGAAGACGGAAAAATAAACGTTTAAGACGGAAATCTTTGGGTTTATGCTGCTTTGGCTAAGGCAGCCATTTTTTTGATGAACGCTTTGACGTCTTCAGGTTGCCCATACACCGTTAATTGACCAGTTGGCTCTTCCCTAAAGCTCAGATTTGTTTGAGTTGCAAGCTCCTCCAACTTCTCTAAAGGCAAAGTTGGCAACGGTTCGATACGAATCCACTTCTGGTCACGCGGAACACCCGTCATGAAACGGCTTTCTTTAGGTTTACCCGATTCAACTGTGACGCAGCCGCATTCGTCGATGGTTGCTTGCTCTAGAAGTCTTAGCCATTCGTCAACTTTTTCTGCTGGGAAATGCTTTTGAGCTTCAGTTATTAAGTAAGCTTCTACACTTCCAAGGTATTCTTCAATTTTAGGGGCAGTTTCACCGAGGTCTTTTTGGCTTGCACTCATAACTTTTAGCAAGACACGCGCAGCCTTCAAATCCCCCAAAACAGATTCTGGTATGGTGACGCCTTTTTTTCGTAACGCAATTATTATTGCCTCAAGAATTTGAGACCTAGCATCGTAGCCCATGACAGGTTTCTCCATAAAATCTTACGCAGTGCGGGTAATAAACAGTTTCTGCGCCCCTCAAGAAAACCTGTAAAACCAAGCTAAACGCTAGCAGATGCCGCTTTCTTTAAAATAGTAGTCGTCTTCTTTTTTTGAGCCGAAGCTACGTACACCTTTCGTTTTAAGTTGAGTTTTTAATTCACATGCTTTAGTTTCGGTTAATTCTCCACGTTTCTCCAGATAAGCAATTATCTCCTCAGCTTGCTTCTCCGTGTCGCATCTGCGGATAAAATCAATCACGTCTGGGTTGTAATGTCGGAATTTGTCAGGTTCAGGCAAAAACTCCTCGCCAGCCACCAAAGCTTCCTCAGCAGCAGCGGCGTCTTTGCGTACCGCATCTATGGAGATTTTGTTTTGGCCACCTTCAAGCTCCTCGAATAGGTGAGGAAACATTTTTTTGAGGTCTTTTTTGTCGGTTTCCACAGTTACCCGCAACTACATGCTTGTTATGTGAAAGCATCTTTAAGTCCTTTTTTACACAAAAACAGAACATTCATGGATAAACGTGTCCTCAAAAAGGAACAAAACGTTGAGCAGGGTTAGTTTTAAGAATCTTCTCGAGCACTGCAATGCTGAGTCCTCGGATTTCGTCTCCGAATATTTCGCAAAAACGTTTTTTGCCGAATTCTTCGATTCCCCGCACGACAACTTCAGCACTGTACTGCTTCCAAGTTACAAGATGGATATGAACTGAAGACAAAGGTTGCCCCTGCTCATCCACGGTCACCCGTTCAACACGAAAAACCGCTAGCTCTTTTTGCGCTCTAAGAACCGCTTCAACTTCAGCGCTGTCCCCATAAACAGCTATGTCTATGTCGCTTCCACGCTTGATGGTGCCACGCCAGACACTCCCCAACAGCAGAGGGCGATACTTTTTAAGAAGCTGCATAAGCTTCAACGCTTCAGTTCGCATTTCAACAAGCCGCTCAACTCGGCCGGCGCCCTCGGTCTCCTCGGCGATGTTGTCTAGCTCTATGGCTACTTCAGCGTTTTTGGGGAGAACATTAACCCCAAGATTGGCGGCTGCTTTCAACTTTGCCTGTTTATACTCTTTTTCTAAACCACAATACAGTAAAGTTGCAGCTTCCCGCGCAACTTTCACACGTAACCCTGCAGAGTTCATAACTCACCATGCGCGTAACATTTAGCGGTTAAGCATGCTCTCGTATAACTCTAAGGTTTTCTCGGCAATTCGGCTCCACGTAAATTCGGCGAGAACGCGTTTTCTGCCATTTTTACCAAGCCACCTGCGACGTTCAGGACTCTCCAGGGCACTCATTATGCCCCAAGCAATATCTGAAGGGTTGTTGGGGTCAACATGGTAACCACACTGGTCTTCCCCGCAGCAGATCACAATTTCCCGCATACCACTAACCCCTGCAGCGCCCACAACAACGGGTTTCTCCATCGCCATAGCCTCAAGAGCCACAATACCGAAGGGTTCATAGAGACTAGGAAACACAGCAAGGTCACATGCGGCATAATGGAGAATACGTTCCTCTTCTGAAATGAAGTCGAAGCGGAACCGCACGTACTCGTCCATGCGGATCGTTCTGACGAGGTTTTGAAGGTACTCTTGAAGCTCACCTACGCCCACAATGACCAAACGCACGTTGGGAAACTTGGGCAGAACATGGGGCAGCGCCATTATGAGTTTGTCAACACCTTTCACGCCCACAAGCCTACCAAGGAAGAGAATCATGAAGTCATCATCCTTCAAGCCGTAGTATTCTCTGATTTTCCTAGCTTGCTCTTTAGATACGCTGGCAGGATCATACTTTTGCGGGTCCACACCGTTATAGCTAACATGAATTTTTTCCCGAGGAAAACCAAGCTGGATGAGTTCATCTTTCATTGCATACGAAACCGTAACAACTATATCAGCAAATTTGCCCCCGCGCAACTCAATGTTGCTAACTACGCTTGAACCATTACCCAATGTGCGCCCTTGCTCAGTGGAGTGCACGTGAAAAGCTAAAGGCAAACCGCTTTCCTTTTTGACGGTGATTCCACCCATAACTGAAAGCCAATCATGAGCCACCACCAAGTCATAGTTCATGGCTTCTTTTCTGATAAGGTCATTAACCAACTTAGCAGCAGTCAAATAATTGTAAACTAAAAGTTTACCAAAAAAATGAACACCGCGACCCCACTTCCGTATGTCCTCTGCAATGACGTCAGGTAAAGAATCAGAGATATCCAGATGAAGAGGACGGTGGATTTCGATGCCACGCCAAATCTCCCTAGTAGGCATTGAGCCGGCGTCATCATTCATGGTGAAAACCGTGACATCGTGGTCTGCAAGAACAAATTTCCGGGTTATCTCAGCCGCGTAAGTCCCCAACCCACCCACTATTTTTGGGGGATACTCATAAACCAAAACTGCAATTTTCATGATTGCACCATTCACTGTAGAATACGGTTGATTCTACTAAAGCTTTACCCAGAAGACTTTAAAGCTGGAAATCTGTTGGAGATGCACATGCCGCCGTAGGGTTAGAGGGTTAATGAATCAGCGGCAACCCATTTTTGTCGACGAACAGAATTGTAAATATTGAAGGCTCAGTTAGGCTCAAGCAAGACACAACAGCCAGTTGACTAAAGAAAGCGGGAAAGAGGACCCCAAATGGTGGGGTGCACCCTGATAACTGACGGCGTAGACTACACTGCTTCTTGGAAGGGCGTGAAACGTTTGCCCAGTTTCTCCAAAATTTGTGACATGGAAGTGTATTCTAACTCTTCAGAGCCCAAACGGGCAGGCTCGAACTCGCCCATCCGCCGCAAGGCTGTGCCGCTTAAAACGGCTTCTCGCCGCGCTTCGTCAAAAGCGGGATCATCAAAGAGGTCAGCAACCATAGGGTTACCGTCATCGTCGGCGGCGATTTTGCCATTTGCCACTTGAAAACCTAACGCTACAATCCTAGGTGGACCATCAAAAGCGGTGCATTTAGAGTCTTTAAGACCCACAGGCATAAGAGGCCCCCAATGGCTGCCACGCATCCAGCCCTGCACAAAATACGTGTGCATAAAGGGCGCTAAAAGTTCGCCTACTGCAGGCAGTCCATGCTGGGCACGTGTTATCATGACAGGGTCGTCTTTTCCAACGTATTTGCCTGCAATTAACGAGAGTTTAGAAACGCTGCTTGCCGCGCATATGAGGTTATCGTCAGCACGGTATACGCGGGAGATGACGTAGCGACCAACAGTGCCTATCAACGCGAGAAGCTCATACATTTCTTCGGGGCATTTCAGCGTGATGGATTTGTTTTCTATGGTGTCTACTACTTCAAACTTGAAGCCGCAGAGCATATGGGGGTCAATTATGAGGCCGGCAGTGTTCATCGGGTCAGCGAACATACGAAAGAGGGGATAGTTGAAGCTGCCTGCGCTGGTTTTGTCTGCTGCAAAAACAACAATTGGGTCAGCGCCGCGCTCTTCAAACTCCATCTCCGCCACGCCTGGACCCATACCGCAGACGTTGCCGCTGAACGCGGTTTTCAGAAGGTCTTGTCCTGCACCGTACAACTTTAACGCTAAAGCTTTGTCGGCGGCTTCGCGGAAAGTGTTCCACGCCAGTTCGTGTATCATGTGGTTACGTTCGCCCTTCTCGTGGGCTAACAGAAGCTCCAAGTCGTCGCCAGCATTGAACAAGTAAAAATTGTTGATTAACCCCTTGTCTACTGCCTCTTTGAGTTTTTTTTGCGCAACTTTAAAAATAGGTTGAGGGACAACATGGTGGCCGGCTAAGGAGCCGACGTCACATTTTATGAGAGAGATTGTGGTTTTTTTGGGCACAAACAACCCATGCATATGTCCGGTTGAAATTACATTTAAGGTTTATTCTACTGTCGCCTTGAAGAAATTAAGAAATAGGAAAAGCACATACATCTTAGTTTAAGGGTGGTTGCGTGGTTGAGCTACATGTAGTTACAGCCAAAGTTCCTGAAGACGTCTACAAGGAGATGCTTCTGCGTGTTCCCGAGGGAGATCGAAGCGACTTTATCCGCGAAGCAATAATGGAGAAACTACAAAAAACGCCTAAAGCAGACAAAATTCTGCAGTTAGAGGAAAGAATGAACAAGCTGGAAGAGCAGCTGGCAGATATCCGCAAATGCCTCGCTGACTTAGAGCTCCTCACGTTTGGGCATCAAAAAGTTAACCCCTACAAATTTTGCAGAGACGAGCTGGACCACAAAATCGTGAATTACCTCATACATTACAAGGGCGGCACCACGCCTGAACTGGCCAGCTACCTCAAAATTAACCGTTGGCTCGTACTGAACCGGCTGCAGAAGATTCAGAAAAACTCCAAAAAGCAATGCGGCAAATCCATAATAGAATACTACGGCGGCGTAAAAGCAGGCAAGAAGAAAGCTTGGTGGATAAATGAAGAACTCATCCAAGAAGAGTAGCGATTAACTTAAATTGAGAAAAAGAGTTGTTTGAGCGTTGGGCCTGTAGCCGAGCACGGATTAAGGCGTCGGCCTCCGGAGCCGAAGAACCTGGGTTCAAATCCCAGCGGGCCCGCCAAAAACACAGGAAAAGGGACATTGTAATGGAGAAGGTTGTTGTTGGCTGGAGTGGAGGCAAAGACAGCACATTTGCGTTATATGAAATTTTGAAGACGCAAACCTACGAGGTTGCAGCTTTAGTGACGACGGTGACCCAAGATTACGACCGCATCAGCATCCACGGGGTACGGCGCGTGCTACTTGAGGCTCAGGCAGAAGCTTTAGGGTTGCCGCTGGAGATTATGCTGCTCCGCAAAGGCGCCTCCGACAGTGATTACGAAGAGGGCTTAACTGAGTTACTCAAGAAGCTCAAAAGTAGAGGGGTTGAAAAAGTGGTTTACGGAGACATATTCTTAGAGGACGTGAGGAAGTACCGTGAGGGCTTGCTTGCCAAAGTGGACATGAAAGGCGTGTACCCGCTTTGGAAAAAAGACACCGCGCAGCTCACCCGCGACTTTGTGGATTTAGGCTTCAAAGCCACAATAACCGTGGTTGACTCAAATGTGCTCGGTAACGCCTATGTGGGCAGAGAATACGACAGGCAGTTCCTTGCGGACCTGCCGGCTACTGTGGATCCATGTGGAGAAAACGGGGAATTCCACTCTTTTGTCTACAGCGGACCGATATTCAAAAAGCCTGTAATGTTCAAAAAGGGCGAGGTAGTTTTGAGAGAAAACCGTTTCTGGTACTGCGACCTTCTACCTTTGTAGGTTGCAGTCGAAAGGAGTGGGCCGAGCCGGACTTGAACCGGCGACCTTTGGCTCGTAAAGCCAATGTCCTAACCAAGCTAGACGACCGGCCCACGGTTTTCCTTTTCATTTATGGGTTTGCGGTTTTTAAGGTTGTTTGATTGCGAATAAATATAAATCCGTTCCGTTCCATATCAAGCAACTACACAGATGTTTCGGTGAGTTTGGAGCCTTAAGCATGGAAAGTCAGAAACGTATTCTCTGCACAGGTGCAGGCGGCCCGGCGGGCATAAACTTTACGCAATCTCTGCGGGTGGCACCAGAAAAAATGTACCTTGTGGGCACCGAAGCTAACTCGCTGTTTGTGCATCTTTCAACCGCAGACAAAACCTACTTGGTGCCACGGGCAAGAGACCCAGCTTACATTGACAAACTGAACGATGTCATAGCCAAAGAGAAAATAGAGTTTCTTCACGCTCAACCTGATGTGGAAGTAGAGGCTGTCTCGGAAAACCGTGAAAAATTGGATGCGCCAGTTTTTTTGCCCTCAAAAAGGGCAGTGAAGGCTTGCCAAGACAAACTTGAATCTGCTAAAATCTGGCATAAGAAAAACATTCCTGTTGCCCGCACTTTGGAGGTAAAAAAAGAAGCAGACATTGAAAGGGCATTTGAAGAGTTCGGCAGCCCAATTTGGATTCGAGCTCGAACAGGCGCCGGCGGAAAAGGCAGCACGCCTGCAGACAACAAAGAAACCGCTGTGGCGTGGATAAAGTACTGGAAAGCTCGGAAAGTTGATTGGGAGTTTATCGCGCAGGAGCACTTGCCAGGGCGGAACATAGCGTTTCACAGCATATGGAAAGAGGGCGAACTGGTGACGTCTATGGCGCGGGAACGCTTAGAGTACATTTACGCGTACCTTGCGCCTTCGGGGATAACTGGTACACCGGCGGTGCAGAAGACCGTTCATGACGCAGAAGTCAACAAAATCGGAACCGAAGCTGTGCTCTCAATTGACCCCAATTTTACAGGGATAGCGTCTGTGGATTTGAAGGGAAACGCGCAGGGAGTCCCCTGCGTGACAGAGATTAACCCTGGTCGCATGTTCACGACAAGCTTCTTTTTCTCCTTTGCCAGCAAAATTTTGAGGAAAGACTACGGAGCAAACATTCCGTATCTGTGTGTCAGGCTGGCGTTCAAAGAAGAAATTCCTAAAATTCCACAGTACAACGTTTTGCCTGCGGATGTTTACTGGGTTAGGCACATGGATGCCCCAGGCAGACTAGTAAAGGATGGAAAAGTTCTCGGAGCTATGTATCGTTGATTAAAGCGGTCATTTTTGACCTTGACGGAACGCTGATTCAGTTACCCATTGACTACAAAAAAATGTACGCGACGTTCTCCAAGATAATGGAGAAAGAACAAATTCGACCGCTACTTGAAACGGTAGCGAAACTTGACGAAAAAACCAAAAGGCAGATTTTTAAAGCGTGGGACAGCGCTGAACTGGAAGTTGCAGAGAGCATCACGCCTAATCAGGAAGGCATGAGCCTATACCAAGAGTATGCTGATAAACCTAAAGCGTTAGTAACGATGCAGGGCAAAGCCATAGTGAAATTCGTAATTGACAGGTACAAGCTCTGTTTTGATTTTGTTGCAACCAGAGAAGATTCACTAAGCAGGGCAGAACAACTCAGTATGACCGCGGAAAAATTGAAAACCCCGCTAGCTGAGGTTCTGTTTGTTGGAAACACAGAGGGGGATGCTACAGCGGCAGAAAAAGTTGGCTGCCAATTCCGGAAAATAACTTAGGTAATGCAAGAGTTAAAAATCGTGTACAGTTTTCTTGGGTTGAAAACAGTGAAAGTTGCCGCTCTGAGTCTTCTGCCAAGTCGAGGAATCAACCCTGGCGCGTCAGTGCCCAATTTACAAACCAGCGCGTGTTCAAACATACCTAAAGATTCTATGTCAATTACGTCACGGTTCAACATTGCCTGAGCCACTGCAAGTTTAACCTGCGGCAGAGAGGCACCGAGGACAAGCAGCCTGTCTAGTAAGGAGTCGCGCCAAAAAAGGTATTTCTCTATCTGCGCCGTAGCCAACTCCGCTGTTATGCGACCGTTGGAAGCAGCAGCGCTGGTCACTTTTATTTTGAGAGGCAAATTCTCGCATATTCCCCAAAGCTCAGCAAGCCCGTTAAGAGGAACCTTGCGGCCTTCTGTAAGTTTAGCCTGCAGGTTTTCCAGCGGAACCGCCGCCAGCACAGGCTTTGGCTGGTAAACGCCGATGTCTACAAGCAAATCTTCTCGGCTGTTTTTTAGATCTGTGACAAAACCTTTCAGCGTGGAAGACGGCGCAACGCCTTCGATTACTGAAGGACAGAAACCCACGTCGCGTGCCAGAAGGTTCTTAGCTATTTCTTCGTCTTCTCCTGTAAGGGACACCTCAACCCAAGAGCTTTTTTGATCAAAGTTAACTGTAGCGTTTACGTCTAAACCTTCAAACAGGGCTTTCAAGGTTTCGTCGACGAGTCGCTTCTGGCTGGAACTGTAAATTTTCGTCAACAAAGTAGCCACTATCATGACCTTTCACCGATCAACTTGGCTACTTCGTCATGAATAAGTTGAACCCTCTCCGCGGCAGCATCTAATTTTTCTGCCCGTAACCTGTTAACCGTATCTTCTATGGGGACACGTTCAGAAGTTTCAACCAGCTTGTCAGCGTAAGAAACAATTTTCTCCTCCAACGTCGTCGGAACATACTTGCCTTCAGGCCAGCCTAACGATGCGGCTTCAGCGGCGGTATAACCGCCGCT
>JBNVCD010000180.1:0-3019 GCA_050410875.1 Bathyarchaeia archaeon
GCGACAGTAAGCAGGGAACAGTCTCAGTGCGCTTCGGAAGGAAGGTTACAAATAAAGCTGTTGCTGTTTTGCCGTTAACGGATGAAGAAATAGATAAGCTCAGAATCTAGAAACATGCATTGGCATTTTAAACCCAAAAAAAGAGGGGGAAAGCTGCTGATGCTTGTTGCGTTTACCATTTGCCGAATTTGCCGGCGATGGCGAAGTAGTCTTTGAGGTCGACTTTGTAGTCGTGGTTGATGTCTGCGGCGCTGTTCCATTTGGCGTGGCCTGGGTTGGATCCGAAGGCGAGTGCGGCTGCGAGCACGTCTTTGAGGTCGACTTTGCAGTCGGGTGCGCCTAGCTGTGTGTTGATGTAGTAGCTGCCAGTAATGTCCTCAGGAATCGTCACCCAGATCGGCGATGTTATGTTCAGCCAGCCCATGTGTGGGTTGGGGTTGAGCTCGTTGTTTGGAGCCAGGAACCATTGGGTCAAGATGTTCTTCGCAACCTTCACTTCGTGCTTGCACTTAGCGAGGTTTTGAACGAACACCTCTACCTCAGGTATGCATGGCTTCAGTATCTCAGCGTTCGAGGCAATCAGGTCGCCGTCAACGTAGACGTACTTCATGACTTCAAGCGCTTGGCCAACATGGACCAATGGCGGAGCGAATACCTGCACATGCAGCCATATGTATGATTCTGGTGGACCAGGCGGATTGACTGGTGCCACTTTGATCAGGTCGCATGGAGACAGGACTCCGTCGCCGTTGTCGATCCAGTCTGTTACTTGCCATTCGCAAGAGCCGTAGAGCATGGTCTGCCCAACTGGGTTGTTAGGTGGACCTGTGTATGTGAAGTCGAACTGTGACAGCCACAGGTTGTGGTCTACCACAGTGATCGTCACGTCTTTGGTCGTTGCCGGGTAGACTGGGTCAATCGTGGCCTTATAGTCATTTGCGTAGACATACGAGTGCAGCGGTTTGTAGAGGAAGAAGCCGTTTGGCGACGTCATGTTTGTGGGGTAGGCGTTGGGGTCGTCCAGATCCGTGTTCCAGGTTGCGCCTGGCTTGTTAGCCACAAAGCGCAGGTGGCTGCCCTCAATATACTCTTCAAGCAGCCATGGACCGTGGCTAACGCAGTTCGGGTCAGGAGCAAACGAGGTTGGATCCCAAGGCAAGCCGCTCCTAGGCGCGATGGCGCCCTCGCATATGGGCTTCCATATGTGCTTCGGAAGGATACGGTTACCGCCGATCCAGCCCACCGCGTAGACGCTTTTCACGTCCAACAGCACCTCAAAGTTCAGCGGATCAAGAACGCTGAAGCTCAGGATGTTCTGGACGTTGCTGATCCACCACGGCGGAGCCAGCCCTCTGCCAGCAAGGATGTCGTCGATCTCGATGAAGGTGAACGCAATGTCCGCAATCGTAAGCTGGCTGCCATCAGTGAAGTAGACGTCGTTGCGCAGCGTGAACACCACTTTGGTGCAGAGCCCGTAGACTGGGTGCGAGTAGGTGTCTACGCTGAAGGCGGAGGCAACCCACGGAATGAATTCCAGCGTATACGGGTCTCTTGCCAGCAAGCTGTCATAGCCGATTAGGCCGAGGACATTGTTGTCCCACAGCCACTCAGCGTAGACAGGGTTGATCTGGCGGATGTCCATTGTCTTGAAGCCGTAGCGGAGCACACCACCATACTGGTGGCAGCTGGTGTGCATGTTCATGAACGAGTAGCCGTTGTCAAGGCCGTAGCCAGGCCAGTTCACCACGCCATACCACTCCTCACCGTGGTATCCTACTTCTGCGCCAACATAGGTCTTGCTCATGACCTTGTAGCCAGCCGCAGAATATATCGCAGTGCTCAAGGCCGAGCCAATCCAGACTTCCTGGCAGACTCTTGTCCAGTAGACTGCGTCGGCCTGGGTGTTAGCGTACTGAACGTTGTCAGCTGCCTCGTTGTATGCGTCCTTGTTGCAGCCTGCGTAGTTGTAGGGGCGTCCGGGGTGCCAGTAGTAGTCCCAGTGCCACAGGATAACGTGGTCTGGGTCAACGCCGAGGCTCCAGCCACCCGTGTAGCCGTGGAAGTCCTTGTTGCTCATGACCTGGAGTCTTGCGGCGCTGATGGTTCCGAACGTGAACGTGGCTGGAATCTTGATTGCCGGGTTTTGAAGCTCTTGCTGCATCAGCCCACCCGCATAGTTTCTGCCTGTGTGGTCGCTTCTGACGAAGATCTTTAGGTTAAGGGTTTCGCCTGCTTCTTTGATGCCGTTCTTGTTGCGGTCCCAGTAGCGCCAGCCATCTGGGCCGAACGGGAAGTAGCCGCTGTTGTTCAGGATCTGCGAAGCCTTAAGCGGGTTGTAGTCGAGGTCTGGGTGGGTTTCGTCGGCGCCTGGAAGCATGTACTTGCCCATAGAAGGCGGGACCATCGAGTACAGGGCAGTTGCGGTTGCTTCGCCCACGTAGCTTGCGACGGCTGGGCGGTTGACAAGGTGCTGGAGCGCGATACGCAGCCACCAGCCGTTGTCATAGAGGTTGCCGCTTTCGCTTACGTCGTAGCCCATGGGGTTCGGGTAGACAGGGTTCGGGTCGCCTGTCGGCGGGTTGCCGAGCTTGCTGTTGTTGTTGTTGTTCCAGTCCCAAAGGTACAGGCCGAACTCAGCACCATAGCCCAACACTTTCAGCTTGGGATCAGCAATGTACTTGTTGTAGTGCGCTGTGTCCAGCGGCCAGTCGGTAACGTCGATCTCGCCGCCTTCGATGCCTACTTCCCACTCAGAAATCTCTGAACCATACAACTTTATGAACAGCTCGTCAACACGAGGACCAAACGTCTCATACTTCGTGTCCTCAGTACAGTCTGGATACGTCCAAGCAAGCACTGGAGAAAGCAGTAGTGAAAGCGCTATCAACAGAGTTATAGCAGATAACACTTTTTTAGACATTTTTCTCTCCTCTCTCTTTCAGCACTAGTAGAGAAGGAGGGGACTAATTTAAAAGGT
Organism: Bathyarchaeia archaeon; assembly: GCA_050410875.1. Taxonomy (GTDB): domain Archaea; phylum Thermoproteota; class Bathyarchaeia; order Bathyarchaeales; family Bathycorpusculaceae; genus JADGNF01. Next base: position 2,978 of record JBNVCD010000180.1, read on the forward strand.
TTATGGAAAAATTATCCATAACCACGTTCTACACGCTATACA
>JBNVCD010000181.1:0-1970 GCA_050410875.1 Bathyarchaeia archaeon
AACATTACTGAAGAAAAAAGGCATAAAAACGGTGTTCACAGGGGACGGGTTAGATGAACTCTTCGGCTACCCATGGCAATTCCACCTCTCTGAAGAAGAATTCGCAAAAAAACAGCAAGAGATGTGGGCAGAAATGGGGTTCTCCTCCATACCCATGGCAGAGTCTATGGGAATGAGCATCAAAGCACCTTATCTGGATCCCCTATTCATGGAGTGGGCAAAGAAGTTACCGATAAAGTTAAAAATTAACTACACTGACGGCGTAAAGTACAGCAAATGGATTTTACGTAAAGCCTACGAAGACGTAATACCCAAAGACATTATTTGGCGACCCAAAGCTCCACTGGAAGCAGGAACAGGAACTGAAGTTCTCAGAACATTCTTCAACGATGTTTTCACAGATGAAGAATTTGAAGAGAAGAAAAAAGAAATTCTTGAAAAAGACGAAGTGAAAATCCAAGATAAAGAACAGCTACTTTACTATGAGCACTTTAGAAAGAAATTTGGTAAACCCAAAGACGTCTACAAAGACAACGGCGGCATCCAGTGCCCCTACTGCAAGAGCTACATAAAAACAAAAATCCAATTCTGCAAAATTTGCGGCGCCTACCCCATCTAATTTTTCCATTTTTTATTGAAATTTTCAAAAACGGGATTTTTGGGAAAAGCCTTAATTCTGTAAGCAGTGCTCATCTAAAACAAAGAAGGCACAAGGCATGTCTAAACTGACAAATTTGAAGTTCGCTATGGGAACCTCCATTTTCATAGCAGGGTTCATCTTTGCCCTGTTTTTATTTGCCCTGCTCTTCTTGCTACAACTGGATACGCTCTCAGGTTTGATTGTCGGTTTAGCAGGCACAGGGCTTTTCATACTTTTCCAGTACTTGATAGGCCCCCTTATAGTGAGTGCGGTCACTCATCTACACTACCTCAAACCAGGAGAGAACCCATGGTTGGAGACAACTGTTAAAGAGCTTGCAGATAAAAGCGGCATACCAATGCCACGGTTAGCCACTGTTCCAAGCAAAGCGCCTAACGCGTTTGTTTTTGGTAGAACCGCCAAAAGCGCCACACTAGCTGTGCATGAAGGGCTTTTAAGAGATTTAAACAAAGACGAAATAAAAGCAGTAATTGGGCATGAATTAGGGCACATAAAGCACAAAGATTACATTGTAATGACGGTTTTGTCGGCGTTGCCGTTAATAGCGTACATAATAGCTCAGACAATGTTTCGCGCTGCCATGTTCAGTTCTTATTCAAGTAGAAGACAAAAAGACGAAGGCAACGCAGGCGTTATATTATTAGCCATCGGCGCACTGTCGTTTGTAGTGTACATAATTACTTTTTTGAGTGTTAGAAGACTCAGTCGACTGCGAGAGCATTACGCAGACGCGTTTTCTGCGTATCTTACAGGGGCACCGCGAAGCTTGTCGAGTGCACTAGCAAAAATAACGTACGGTTTGTCGATTATGCCTAAGGCACCTTCTGAGGTGCGGGCATTTTACATTGAAGACCCAGCCACTGCCCAGCAGGAGATGCGTAAAATCATGGATGTGAAAAACGAGTATGACTTAGACAAAGATGGAGTTTTGGACGAGCGAGAACTGGAATACGCCATGGAAAGAGAAGCAAAATCTACATGGAACCAACTAAACAGCCTTTTTGCTACACACCCGCCTACGTTTAAGAGAATTCTTTTACTACGCGAAATCGAAAATGAAATGCAGACAGGGCAGTACACAAGCGACCGCGTCTATTCACATGTTTAAAGTTTGAAAAGATTGTTTTAAGTTAAAAACAAGTCATTTCTACGCGAAGACTAATATCTGTGCATCTGTGATAATTGTCCAGTAATAGGAATGTGAAAAGTGATGCCTTACTGTCCTGAATGCGGCGGTGAAATGCACTATAACGCGGCGACTAAGCACCATATTTGTAAAAGTTGTGGCTTGTCGGTTACGCAGCAGGAA
>JBNVCD010000181.1:1980-3006 GCA_050410875.1 Bathyarchaeia archaeon
TGCTGCGTAACCGACAAGCCACAACTTTTACAAATATGGTGCTTAGTCGGTTACGCAGCAGGAACTTATGGAGCTGAGAGAGAAAAATCGTCCTCCAGAGGAAACTGCAGAGGAAATCCGAGAAAACCGCCGAAAAGAATACCTAAAATGGTATTTAAGTAAAAAATAGCAGTTGCCTAAAACTGAGGCAACATAATTTTGACAGTCTTAACTCTGCACGAGAAATTTTTGGGAACCTTAATTAGAATTCGCTGGTTTACCATTATTCTTTAGTGAAGGCAAAGCTATGACAGCGGATGTAGAGATAGTTTGCGTAGGCAACGAATTGCTCATAGGCAAAGTTGTAAACACAAACGCCAGTTGGATAGGCAAACGAGTTACCGAGCTAGGCCTCACCGTGAAAAGGGTAACAACATGTGCAGATGACTTGCAAGAAATTGCGGCAGTTATCCGTGAAGTGCTCAGCCGAAAACCAAAATTTGTTATAACCACAGGAGGATTAGGCCCAACTTTTGACGATAAAACGCTTCAGGGAATTGCAATTGCCCTACAAAAGAAGTGGGTAGTCAACGCAGAAGCTTTCAAGATGGTGCAAAACAAGTACTTAGAGTACACTAAAACCCGTGGCATCGAAGATGCGGATATGACGGCGCCGCGTGTTAAAATGGCAACTTTTCCTGAGGAAGCTAAGCCTCTTTTTAACCCTGTTGGCACGGCGCCAGGCATGCAAGCCAACGTAGAAGATACTGTTTTGTTTGCGTTGCCAGGGGTACCTAAAGAGATGGAAGCAATTTTTGAGCTTTCAGTTGCTCCGCTACTTCGCCGGGTATCGGAAAACAGTGGTTTCTACCAAAAAAGCCTCTATGTTGACGGCATCATGGAGTCTGTTCTGGCGCCACTTATCGATAAAGTAATGCAGGATAACGCTGGTCTCTACATAAAGTCGCATCCAAAAGGCAGGGAAAACAAGCCTCACATGGAACTGCATTTTTCGATTTTGGGGAAAGAAACAGACAACCCTGAAGA
>JBNVCD010000182.1:0-1949 GCA_050410875.1 Bathyarchaeia archaeon
AGCGCAAATGATTCAGCTTATCCAAGAAAAAGGCGGAAAAATTTACTCTGCAGAAACAGCAAACTGATGTGAGGAATACTTAATTCGTATTTACAATACCGAGGAAATAATAACCAGCGTCGGCGAAAATAAGAGCTTGATGGGAAAAATTGAAACGTAAGCTACCAACGATGACAATTTTTATTTTATTTCTGCTATTTATGGCGCCGCCAGCTACAGCGGAGAATTTTACGATTTCTTACCAATTAATTAACCAGTCGACAGGGGTCGGTACACACATTTTAAACGTCGCTGTTCCGCACGCTCTCCTCGACTATTACAGCAGTTTAACCCACAAGTCAGCATCCATCATAGATTTTCCCAAGTTTGTTACGCCATATGCGCTAAAACCTATAGCTGACTGCCTGAGGGAAGTTTACCCTGAAGACGAAGATTTCACTAACGCTGTACTCAGCATAGTCCATCAAATCCCATACGAAGAAACGGTGGAAGCGTATTACCCTTTGGAGACTATCATCCGTAACAGAGGCGACTGCGACCTCACTTCGGTAATGGCAGCATCCATTCTAAAAGCAGGAGGCTTAGATGTGGTGCTTTTGTTTTATGAAAGTGAAGAACACATGAACGTTGGCGTATGTCTCAACCAGCCGCCCCGTGATGCCCGCCTGCCCGTTTTCTTTTTACAAAACAATGGTGCAAAATACTACGTTGCCGAAACTACTAGCGCGGCTTGGGAGAACAGTTGGAGGGTAGGCGAATGCCCTGAAGATCTAAAAGGCGCCACTGTCCAAATTGTAACCCTTCAAGACTCAGAGCAAATAGCGCCAGGACAGGTCTCAGCGAGTTTTACAGCTCTAGCTTCCACAAGTATAGAATTTGAAGTTTCGCCAACCCTCACTTTTGAGGGCACTGAGGTTACAGTAAAAGGAAAGATAACACCTGCGATTCCAAACGAAAATGTAACTATTTACTGGAGCCAAAATGGTGAAGCATGGCAAATACTAACAATTGCGCCAACGGATGTGAATGGACAGTTTGTTTACACGTGGAAGCCAAAGTCAGCAGGGATATTAGACACCTGTAAAATCCAGGCAAGTTGGGTCGGCAACCATCAGTATGCAGGGACTACGAGTCAGCCTAAGATGGTGATTATTCTTTCTCTGATAATTGTAATGTGCAGCGCAGCAACGGTTGCAGTTGTTGCCGCAGGTTTAGTATGTTGGAAGAGGAAAAGTAAGGTGTTGCCACCGGCGTCGCCGGTGTGCCCTAACGATTTAACAGACCCGCCTGCTGCCCCTAGCTGACATGGACGCTAAGATAGTTTGATGTGTAAGGCACGCAATGCGTATGCAGCTGAGGTTTTCACGGCTGATATGCCGTAGGTTCCGCCTCGCCGCAGCATCTTTAGAATGTAATTTGGGCGCAGATAGAATTGCTGGTAGGCTTTGGAGCGGATCTGAGCAAGTTTTTCCATGCTTAGCCAAGGTGTTTCAAAAGTCGGTCCCGCAGTGTCATACTTGTCAAAGTCGGTAACTCGGAGCCAACCATTTTTGACCACTTGGTCGTACATGGGTGTGCCTGGATAAGGCGTTGCAACGTAGAAGCCGACATCGTCAGGATTTAACTCTTTAACAAAGCGAATTGTCTCCCAAGCTGTCTGCTCAGTTTCGCCAGGAAAACCTAACACCACGTTTGCAATGGTCATTAGTCCGACGTCGTGCGCGGTTTTGTATGCTAAACGGGTTTGGTTTAGCTTGATGCGTTTGTTCATGGCGCCTAAAATCGCCTCGGAACCTGACTCGACACCTAGCCAAACTGCAAAGCAGCCCGCGTTGCGCATAACTTGAAGTAATTCACGATCCACCATGTCCACGCGTGTACCGCAGTCCCACATCAACTTGAGTTTTCGAGCATGCAGCTCTTCGCAGATTTTCATCACTCGTTCGCGG
>JBNVCD010000182.1:1959-2981 GCA_050410875.1 Bathyarchaeia archaeon
CTCGTCAACCACGTTTTTTGGGCTACGCATACGGTAACCTCTACCGAACATACGCACAGTACTACAAAAATCACACCAGTAAACACAGCCGCGGCTGCTGATGAGTGGAAAAAGAATTTTGCCCATCCGCTTCAAAGAAGACAATGGCAACAGGTGATGCGCGGGAAACGGTAGTTCATCGAGGTTTTTGATGAAAGGCCTGTCGGGAGTGCGAACAATGTTGCCGGCGCCGTCGCGGAAGGTTATGCCTAAAACTTTGCTGATGCCGCTTTTAGTTTGAAGCTTTTCTAGAAGCTCTATTAGTGTTTGCTCGCCTTCCCGGCGAACGACAAGGTCTAAACTTGGATACTCCTTGAGGGCGTTTTCATCCCAGAAAGTTCCATGTGATCCGCCGAGAATCGTTAAAGCGTGGGGTTGAACCTGCTTGGCTATGGTGATTAACCGCATGGCAGACTTGTAGAGCAGCGTAGTAGCTGTTACACCGACTACATCAGTTGACACTTTGCTGATTCTGCTGCGGAATGCCTCATAATTAAGTTTTTCAGCTTGACAATCGATAACGGTAACTTCATGGCCAGCTTTTTCAGCAACTGCAGCTAAATACGCTATGCCCAGCGGTATGAAAGGTGGATGCGAGTGAACACTTGGCGGGTAAGGAGGATTGATAAGGGTGATCCGCATGTATAGGCCCTTTCTGCAGGTATTCCTGTAGCGAAACCCATATATTGTTTTCTTAAAACTTCACCAAAAACTCAAATTCGCACTCTACATCATCATAAGGTACGCCAGACACTTTTGAAGACCTCGCCTAAACGATGAAAAGAGGTTTAAGAGAGTTTTATGTGCATCGCGCGTAAAGCGTAAGCTGCAGAGGTTTTTAGACCTGACCTGCCGTAGGTTCCGCCGCGTCGCAGCATCTTCAAAACGTATCTGGGTCGGAGGTAGAACTTTTGGTGTGCTTTATAGCGGATTTCGCGGATTCGCTCCATGCTCAGCCAGGGCGTTTCAAAAGTTGGAGTTGC
>JBNVCD010000183.1:0-2960 GCA_050410875.1 Bathyarchaeia archaeon
GTCTTAACGCTTCAGGCGAAGCCGTTGGCCTATTCGCAGCTGACGGAGAAACACTAATTGACTCCGTCACCTTTGGAGCGCAAGATGACGATGTCTCATTTGGCCGTTTTCCTGATGGCGCTCCAACCTGCGAGACCCTCACACCAACCCCTGGCTCATCAAACAAGCCCTACCAACCTTCGGCATCTGTTAATTCCACGTCAATAATCGAAATCCCTGAAGGCTTGGTCATAAATGAGTTTATGGCAAACAACGACGCCGCCGTTCCAGGTCCAAACAACGACTATCCAGACTGGATTGAGCTCTACAATGCAGGTAACACCGCTATCAACGTTGGCGGGTTGTATCTCTCTGACGACCCTGCAAATCCTGATGTTTGGCAGTTCCCCGCGAACACAATAATTGGTCCTAAAAGTTTTCTAATCGTTTGGGCAGACAACTCTTCAAGCACCATCGGCTTGCACGCCAGTTTTCGCCTCAATGCAACTGGAGAAGCAGTGTGCCTTTTTGCCGCTGATAAAGAAACGTTGATCGACTCGATAGTGTTCAATGAGCAGAAAAATGACGTTTCTTACGGTCGCTTTCCCGACGGCAGTTTTAACTGGAACTATTTAACGCCAACACCTGGCTCGGCAAACAAGGCAGTTGAAGTTGCTAATGCCCCGTCAACTACCAATATGACTGTTGTGCCTTCAAGTTTGTTTATTAATGAATTTATGGCTGACAACCAAATCACCATCGCGGGACCAGATGAAACTTACCCCGACTGGATTGAGCTGTACAACGCAGGCAATGAAACAATTAATCTCGGCGGCATGTATTTAACTGATAGTTTAACTAACCCCACAAAATGGCGATTTCCCGACGGCGTCACTATAACGCCAAAGGGTTACTTGCTTATCTGGGCTGATAATTCTTCTGATCAAAGTTCACTGCACGCCGGTTTTGCCCTCAACGCCAACGGTGAGGAAATAGCTCTTTTCGCCAGCGATGGTGAATCACTTATAGACTCAGTTAGTTTTGACAAGCAACTCAGCGACGTTTCTTACGGTCGCTTTCCCGACGGCAGCTCCCACTGGGAGCATTTTTTGAAGGCAACACCCGGATGGGGCAACAACAAACCACCTGTTAACTCCAACCCCTCGGCGGAGTCAATTTTACTGCTGATTGGCGTCATTATCGCCCTGAGCGTTATAGTTGTGGCTCTTGGTAAGACAAGTTTAAGGCGCAGAAAATGACCATTCAACAAAAGAAACCCCGCCTCAGGCATGAACTGAAATATCACATTGATCACCTACAATACCAAATTCTCAGAAAAAAACTGTCAATAGTCCTAAACTCTGATCCCCATGCAGGACCTGACGGCACCTATCACGTTAGAAGCCTTTATTTTGACGACTTTAAAAATAGTGCGTTACACGAAAAAACTTCAGGTGTGGCGCCGAGAAAAAAATATCGGATTCGCATTTACAATTACAGCGATGAATACATCAAATTTGAACAGAAAACCAAGCTAAATCAATACGTCTCCAAGGAAAGCGTGCAACTCACACGCAAAGAAGCCGAACAGATTATAGCAGGAAACATAGAGTTCATGGCGAACTCAACAAATCCCGTTCTTAATGCCTTCTACTTGGAAAGTCACCATGAACTCCTACGCCCAGTAGTCATAGTTGACTATCAGCGAGAAGCGTACGTCCACCCACTGGGCAACATAAGAATCACGTTTGACACAAATTTGCGCACTAACCAAGGATCCGCGTCTTTTTTTGATCCATGTGCTTTTACAATTAAAGTTAACGAAGTTCAAGACGTAATTTTAGAAGTAAAATACGATATTACCCTGCCTAAGCATATTCAAGGCTTGTTTCCCAACAATGTTCCACCAGCATCTGCAATCGGTAAATTTGCGGTATGCAGAGCCACAAAACTACTTCCCGAATTTTTCAGTTAGCCACTTACGATGATGTGGAAGTTGAAAAATTTCTGTCTCTCACAAGAGAGGCAAAACACAACAAAATATCGACTCAACCAAAAATAGTTCTGTTGACTGTTTTAAGAAGTATGCATAAGAGTTACCTGTCTTCTAACTTCACTAGCCAAAACTGGCGGTTAGGAATGTTTAAAATCAAGACACGTGTTATTTACTCCAATACTCGCATTTTAAAATGAGTAGTAAAAATTTGAATTGAGGAAAAAAAATGAATAAACCAAGATTTACTCTTCAAGTACCCCCACCGCCACCCCCACAATACTACCAGAAAAAAGGCCACTCAACAGCTATAATCATCGCCGTTGTCTTAATCGCTTTGCTGCTTATTCCAACGATTCTGTACTTCTCAGGTGCACTAAATTCTCTGTTTGGAAGTAACCCGCAAGTAACGCCAACTCCCTCCGTCACGCGTACGCCGTCATATACCTCTGGACCTACAGGCACGCCTTCTGTACAAACCAACGTGAATTTCGTTACTAGCACACCTGTTACAGCAGCATCCAAACAAATATCTACGTCAGGCGGAACGGTAGAGGTTACAGACGCCTCAAGTCCCATCTACAAGACAAAAATTGTTGTCCCTGAAGCCGCCACAACTGAACCGATACAGTTTGACATAAGCTACTCTGACGTTAACAGCGTAAACGGTTTGCCATCAAACGCGATGGTGGCAAGCAAAATGTTCCACATAAAAACCACTGGATCCACAACTTGGAACCAATACAAAATGTTTGACAAACCAGTCGAAGTAACTTTGCCCTATGACTCATCAGCCGCAAACAACGATGATGCACCCGTAAGATTCTACTGGTACGACTCGCAAACAGGCAAGTTAGACGCAGCAGGATTCTTCAAAGAAGACAAAGCTGCACGCACCATAACTTTCCTTACCGGCACCTTCTCGGATTTTGTCGCCATAAAGGTAGCCATGGATTTCTCTGAACTTTTAGGCTTAAACTTCTCTATC
>JBNVCD010000184.1:0-2954 GCA_050410875.1 Bathyarchaeia archaeon
TTGCCCTTATCGGGTGTGTTAACGTTTGTTTTGTTTCATTTCATTCTGCGAAAAGCCCATGTTCCTATGGCGATCATGATTAAATCGAAAATGCCTACTACTGCAAGGTCAACTAGAAGCGGTTGAAGCTGCAGCGGCTGCCATGCTCCTCCTAAGATTATGTGCCGTAGTGCGTCTACGCCGTAGGTTAGTGGATTAAGTTTAGAGAGGTCTTGTAGCCAGGTGGGTAGGCTCTGGAGTTGGAATAATGCTCCACTTAGGAAGAATAGTGGTAGGTTTATGAAGCTTTGAATTGCACCGAAGCTTTCCAGATTGTCCATGAAGCTGGCTATAGTTAGTCCTATACTTACTAAGCCAAACGTGATAAGTAACATGACAGGTAAACACAAAATAATTGAAGTAGGGCTGAGGCTTACCCCCAGAGCTAGACCGAGTGAAAGCACAATTAATCCTTGAATAAGGGCGTCTGTGCTGTCGCCTAACATTTTGCCTAGAAAAATAGTAAAACGCGAAAGTGGCGAGACCAAGATTTCTTTCATGAATCCAAATTCTTTGTCCCATATCACGGAAATTCCCATAAACATGGCTGTGAACAAGAGCGTTTGTCCTATGATGCCTGGGAAAATTAATTGTTGGTACGTTAATTCTGAAGTAGGCGTTACTCCGCGTAGGCTGGCGCCTATGCCTACGCCGAAAATGACCAGCCATAGGAGGGGCTGAATGAAACTGCTGAGTATGCGTGTTCTGTTGCGTAAATAACGTTTAACTTCTCGGAGCCACAGAGTGTATAACCCTTTGAGTTCTGTCATTTTATTCTTCTCCTTTTCATTGCGCCTAGCCCGTAGCGTTCTTTTCCGCTGTCGACTCGTATGCCTCTCCCTGTGTAGTGGAGAAAAACGTCTTCAAGATTTGGTTCCCGTAGCAGAATTGAATCAACAAAGATGTTGTGGCTTGCAGTTGCCTCTACGATCCGTGGTAAGAGGCTTCTGCCTTGTGCCACTGTAATTTCAAGGGCGTCGTCGACAATGCGCGTTTTTGTGAATCCAAACTCTGCAATTAACAACTTTGTAAGTAGTTCAAGGTTGTTTGCTTTTACTAAGATTACGTCACCGCCAAGTGTCTCTTTAAGCTTTGAAGGTTTGTCTAACGCGATTATTTTTCCGTAATCTATTATGCCTATTCGGTTGCAGAGTTTGTCTGCTTCATCCATGTAGTGGGTGGTTAAAACGACTGTTATGTCATGTGTCTCTTTAAGTTCTTGAATGTACTTCCAGATGTGAGAGCGGGTCTGCGGGTCCAATCCAACGGTTGGCTCGTCTAAAAATAAAACTTTGGGGTAGTGAATCAAGCCGCGCCCCAGTTCGAGTCTACGGCGCATGCCGCTTGAATAGGTTCGCATGAGGTCATCTGCCCTGTCTTCTAGCTCAATAAGGTTGAGGATGCGTTCAATTCTTTCTTTTTGCTCACTTGACGGTACACCGTAGAGGTTTGCGTGCATGTACAAGTTTTCTCTAGCCGTTAGTCTGTCGTCGATGCTGGGGTCTTGGAAGACAAGGCCGATAGACCTCCGAACTTTGTTCGCCTCTTTGACTACGTCATAGCCGTTAACTTTAGCGGTTCCAGAGGTGGGTTTGAGTATTGTGCAGAGCATGTTTATGGTGGTGGTTTTTCCCGCGCCGTTTGGGCCAAGTAAACCAAAAATTTCGCCTGCTTCCACTGTGATGTCTAGTTTGTCAACCGCTGTGACGCCGTTGAATTTCTTTGTTAACTGGTTTGTTTCAATAATGGGGCACATTAGACAAGCCAACGTGTTTTACGTTATTGCTTAGAGAGAAGAAAGAACAATGAGATAAAAAGGTTTAAACGTATTCCAAAGTTTGATAGCAATCTTCTATTTAGCAAGTGGAGGAAATTCTATATATCAAAAAGTTTACTTGCATTTGGGAAATGCAATGTTTGTTCATGTAAGTATTCGAACCAGCAATATGGAAAGGGCAATTGACTTTTATACTCGTCTGCTTGGGCTTCAACTTTTAAGTCGAAGAGAAATTCCGCAAAATAACGCCGAAATCGCTTTTCTGAGGGATCCGCAGGGCAAGGGCTGCACGCTTGAGCTTACCTTTTACCGCAACCAGAAAAGGTTTATCCAAGCTGACTACGAAGACCGACTTTTTGACCATTTAGCCTTCGAGGTTCAAGATATGCAGCGGACAATAAACGTTCTGAGAAAAGAAAATGTGACTATAACTGATGAACCTTTCAGGCTTGCATCGTCTGGTTCTTTGATAGCGTTTGTGGAAGACCCTGACGGCACATTAATTGAGCTCATTGAAAGAAAGTAAATTGCGACTGTAAGCTTTCGTGTATCCTTATGGGTTGCAATTCGACTTGTTGGGGGTTGGTGCAGCTGGAACCGTTGTTGCGTAAGAGGCATCTGCTTGCTTACAAGTTAATTGTAAAGCCTGTGGCGGAGTAGCCGAAGGGCATTTTCAGTTTCTCCCCGTAGACTTGCTTTAGAAGGTTCACGTATTCGTTGCGGTGGTCCATTCTGAACTCGTATTTTCCGCGGAAGGAGTGAACCTCCAACTCAAGCTCGCGGCTGTGAATTTTATTTCCTGGTCCGCGGAGATCTTTTATTTTTATTTTTAATTCTGTGATGTCTGTGTTGTTTACGAAAAAGTTGCCTGGAGTCTCCGCTAACGCTGCGTTTGGGTCCATGTGCAGGTATCTGCTTGTGTAGCCATATGAAGCTTTTAATTGCTCCTCCCATTGTCCCCAGAAGCCTCTGCCTTCTGCTTTAGCTTGATCTCTCGCTGCTTGGACTGCTCTGTTTATCATATCGCTTGTCATCTGGGCAAAAATTATCCTGTGCGTAGTGACTATTCCTGTGTACGTGTCATATCTACCCATTGATTTTGGCTTACGCAGCAGCATCACCCCCATAACGTTTTCAT
>JBNVCD010000185.1:0-2951 GCA_050410875.1 Bathyarchaeia archaeon
TACTCTGTTAGAGAACTAACTGCGCATTCATCAACGTTAAAAAGGGTGCCGGAGATGAGCATGGGGTAAAGCGCTGAAGTATCTATCAGAAATTTACATTTCGCGCCTTGTCGTTTTGACGTCGTTTACCCACTCATCCATCTTAATATCCATGAGGTTTCTGAGTTCTTCTGCAGTTTTCTGCACTTTTGCCTTCTTTTCCGCTACGAGTTCCTCGAGGGTTTTCTCCACCGCTAGCCTTAAGTCAACGCCTAACTTTTCAGCTTCATGTTTGAGGCTTTTTTTGACCCTTACAGATAACACTTCAGTCATAAACCCGCACCGTATACACATTAAATGAAATGTATACGGAGCCGCCTGCATATAAGAGTAATGCGCACATCACCATATCAGCATCTGAAGTCAGAGCCCTCGCCGCCCACCACAAATTACCCCCCTCTCTACTTTTGAGCGTTAAAACATAGAGTTAATCTAAAACGTGCAGCCGTTTTCCTAAAAAAATTAATGGGAAAAAACTTTGCAGCACCAGCTTTCAACGTTGCCTATCTGAGCCGTTAGAAAAACTGTTCTATTGTCAACGTTAAAAGTGGGGCACGTCTTGTTAGTAGTGCTAGTTAATTTAGCGGCGCATCCATCTTTTTTAGTTTCGCCCTTGTTAGTACTAATCATGTTTGAACTAAGAAAAAGGTCATTAGCTAAAACTGTGTCGTGGAGGGTAATCTGCGTCGTTGTAAGTGTGGTTACAGCTTTTGCTTTTACGGGTAAATGGGATCTTGCAGTTGCCGTTGGCTCCGTTTATAATGTGGTAACGATGATTCTCTATTATTTCCACGAGCGATTTTGGAACCGAATAAAATGGGGCATTAAACCCTAACAGCCATCGTCACTTTAAACGTTACAGGTGGTGGCAGGCGACGAAGTGGTTTTTCTTAACTTCAACTAACGGCGGCTTTTTTTCTCTGCATTCTTTTGTGGCTCTGGCGCATCTGGGGTTGAAACGGCATCCCGCCGGCGGATTTATGGGGCTTGGCACTTCGCCTTTCAACTTGGCTTTTACGTTTTTTGCTTTAGGGTCAGGGATAGGCACTGCTTCAATGAGCGCTTGCGTGTAGGGGTGAAGCGAGTTATCAAACAATTCATCCGTGCCTGCTAACTCAACAATCTCGCCTAGATACATGACAGCGACGCGTTGGCTTATCTGCCTAACCGAACTTAGGTCATGCGAGATGTAGAGAAGCGACAAACCCATGGTTCTTTGCAGGTCAGCCAGCAAATTCAGTATCTGAGCCCGAATAGAGACATCCAAAGAGGAGACAGGTTCATCAGCGATGATGAATTCAGGCTCCACTGCAAGCGCCCGCGCAATGCAGATCCGCTGCCTTTGCCCACCGCTGAATTCATGCGGGTACCTTTCCGCGTGGTACTCTTCAAGACCCACAAGCCTAAGCAGCTCATAGACCCTTTCACATCGGCATTCTTTCGCCACCAGATTATGAATTATGAGGGGTTCAGAGATTATATCCGAAATGGTCATCCTCGGGTCAAGAGAGCCGTAGGGATTTTGGAAAATCATCTGCATTTTCCTTCGGTACTTGAGCCTCTCTTTTTTATCCGCGGATTTGAATTTCTCTATAACGTTTTCGCCGTCAACAATAACCTGGCCTGAAGTGGGTTCAATGAGGTTTAGAATCAACCGTGCAGTTGTCGTTTTGCCGCAGCCGCTTTCCCCCACTAACGCGAAAATCTCCTGCTTTTTGACATCAAAGCTAACATCATCTACGGCGTGAACCTGCGCCACTTCTTTTTTCGTCAATATGCCCGCTGAGTAAACAGGGAAGTACTTAACCAAGTTTTTGACTTCAAGAAAAGTAGCGTTCGCCATTCTACGAGCTTTCCCCTCTCAAGCTGATTTTATCCCAATTATGACAGGCTACAAAATGGTCCACGCCGACCTCTACCAGCTTAGGCGGCGTCTGCGAGCACACCGCCGAGGCGTATTTGCATCGAGGATGAAACCTGCAGCCTGAAGGCGGCTCAATCAAATTCGGAATATTCCCCGGAATTATACTCAAGGTCTTCTTTCTATCCAGCCGCGGTACCGCAGCAAGCAGCAACGCCGTGTACGGATGCTTTGGCCGAGCAAACAAATCTTCAGTTCTGGCAACTTCGCAAACGTTGCCTGCGTACATAACGACTACACGCGTTGTCATCTTGGCGATTATGCCCATGTCGTGAGTAATCATCACTAAAGACATTTCCATTTCCTGCTTTAGCTTCTCCAAAAGGTCAAGCACCTGAGCCTGAATAGTCACGTCAAGCGAAGTGGTAGGTTCATCAGCAAACAAAAGCGTAGGGTGAAGCGCCAGCGCCCGCGCGATTGCCACCCGCTGCTTCATGCCGCCGCTAAACTGGTGCGGGTACTCCTTCATGCGCATTTCAGCTTCTGGGATACCCACCAACTTTAGAAGTTCCAATATTCTTTTTCTGCATTCCTCTTTGGAGAGTGACTGATGAGCAGTTAGGACGTCTCGAAGTTGCGTTTCAACGTTATAAACAGGGTTAAGCGATGAAGACGGGTCTTGAAAAATCATGGCGATTTCTGTTCCCCTAAGCTGCTGCATCTCTTTTTCCGAAAACTCCAGCAAGTTTTTGCCCTTGAAGAAAATTTTGCCTTCAACTATTCTTCCAGGCTTAGGCACGATGCCAAGCACCGAGAGAGCCGTTACGGTTTTACCTGACCCTGACTCACCCACAAGCCCCAGCGACTCGCCTTTGCGGATTTCAAAAGACACGTCGTCAACAGCCTTCACTATTCCTGCTTCAGTGTAGAAGTATGTTTTTAACCCTTCAATTCTGAGTAGACTGTCAACCATTCTCTCCTCTCTCTCCTCTAGTCTCTAAGCCTCGGATTCAACGCGTCGGATAAACCGTCGCCTAGAAGGTTAAAGCCG
>JBNVCD010000186.1:0-2912 GCA_050410875.1 Bathyarchaeia archaeon
GCTCAAAGAAGAAAGAGGAACTACTTTTGGGAAAAGATAGCGTAACATAAAATACAAAACAGTTAACAGATTGAAGTAGAGTTAAATCTGTGAAGTTGCATTTAGCGTTTGGAAAGGGAGATACATGTTCAGAGTTAGAGTTCAGAAAATCGAATCCACCCGTGACTTAGATGGCAATTTGGGGAAACGCATAGAACTGATTGAAGAGCGTGAAGTTCAAAATTTTGTCATGCGACCTCAAACAGACGAGGCGAAAATGGTTCAGGACCTAATGCAGACGTTACAGCAACAGATTCCTATATTGGGGCAAAGACAGCAATTGGCTTTTCCGAAGATAATTTTGTTTTTGACGGAGCATGAATATGACAGTTTAGGCATAAACTTTGACGTAAACCAAGTCTATCAGGTAACTTTAGAGAATCAAGGAATCAAGTTTACGAAAGTTTCATGATTGAGTTGCGTAGACGCGCCAGCGCAGTGTGTCTTGGGTGAAAGGACAAAACGTACATCATGTTTCTTAACTGTGCCGCAATTTCAGGTAAGTCTCCTGTTTTGCCTTTATCGCAGTAGAGAGGTATGGGTTCTTCTTCGCCGCGCTCGTAATAGACGTATATCTGTGGGCACTGCCGCTGCTGTGGCACCACCTCAAAGCCCAAGTTGAGTTTATTTGCCATTTTTTCAGCTGCCAGCCTCACAGATTTAAGTCTCTGCCTCCAAGCAGAGATTTGCGTAGCGTAAAGTACAAGTTTGCCTGTGTCGTTTCTGAGCACGATTTTTTCACCAACCACTGATTTGTCACAGAACACTTTTAAGAGGCGTGTGTGAACGACCTACATGCACAGGTGGGAGAGTTCAGTTAAAGTGAAAGCCCGCGCTCACGTCTGGGTCAGCGGTAGAGTTCAAGACGTCTTTTTTAGGCAAGCTACCAAACGGGAAGCAAACAGTTTAGGCGTGAAGGGGTGGGTGCGCAATTTGCCCGATGGCAAAGTGGAAGCTGTTTTTGAGGGAGAAGAAGATGTTGTCAAAATGCTCTTGGAGTTTGTTAAGCAAGGTCCGCCTAGAGCTAAAGTTTCAAAACTGGATGTTACATGGGAAGAGCCTACAGGAGAATTCAGAACTTTCAGTGTAGTCTACTAATTCAGCATGTTTGAAAAGAGAATAGAGGAAAAATAGCAATGACCTATTGTGACGCAGTTTACTATTTTTACTGCTCAATACAGAAATTCTTAAACTGAAAATTTACGTCTATAATTTGACAAAAGCTGAAACGTTGAAGTTTAACATTTAAGGCAGTTTTTGAAGTTGGAAGCACCATAAATTAGAGGTCTATGTTAACTTTTTTTCTTGTAGACTCTGAAGTGGCTGTCTCTGCCCGCGCTTATGTATTCACCGCCGATGCCACGAACAGTTGAGGCGATTTTTGCAAAGTTTTCGGAACCCAAAAACTGCTTGGGTTTTATGACTACATAATCGTTTTTTTCTTCGAAACTTAGTAAACTGTCCAATTCTGGAGGAAAAACCATTCTGACGTCCTCAATAGTTGAACTGGAACTTTTCTGGACTGAAGCAATTGGTGCAGTGGTTTTTTGTAGGGGTTTTTCAGGTTTAGATTGAAGTGTAGATGGTTTGGATTCTGTTACTGTGGCAACGGATTTGCTAGTGATTTGGCCTACAGCGATAGATTTCAATGACGCTGAAACTGTTTTGAGGTCTTTGGCAACCTCCGTTAATACAGAGAGAATATCATCAATGCGACTAATGAGCTGTTCTATCTTATCTTTGTCAGAGCTCACAACATTTTCCCCCGTTGAACCTAAGTACTTAATGGGCATTATTATTATTTGAAATTTGTCATTCAAAATAAAATATGCGAAGGGAAGCATGTTGCTTGAGATTGATGGGAGCAAAAAAAGCGGCAGCGGAACCATACTTCGCCTTGCTGTAGCTTTAGCTGCAATTAAAGGGGAACAGCTGCATATTTATAATATAAGACAAAATCGGCCTCAGCCAGGTTTAAAACCGCAGCATCTTGAAGCCGTGTTAACTGCAGCAAAACTCTGCAACGCTACAACAAAGGGAGCAAAGTTGGGCAGTCGCGAATTGTACTTTGAACCACAAACCATCGATGGTGGCAGCGTAGAAGCGGAAATTGGAACCGCAGGCAGTATCCCTATGTTATTTATGACCGTTTTGCCTATCTGTTTGTTTGCCAAAAAACCTGTGCAGCTCCATGTTTCAAAGGGCGGAACTGATACGCTGCATGCTCCAACTGTAAACTATTTACGCTATGTTTTATTGCCATCGCTTAGACGAATGGGTGTTGAATCAGAAATAGAGGTGCAAAAATACGGCTATTAAGGGGTTGGGGGAAGCCGTTCTCAAAGTGAAACCAACAAAAAAACTACAACCTTTACTTTTAGAAGTCTTTGGCAGGCTTCAAAATATAAATGGCATTTCTGTTTGCACCTTCCTCGCGGACAAAAAAGTTGCAGAGCGCCAAGCTAAAGCTGCCAAAGACCACATTGCAGTCAGAGGTGTAGCAACTGATGTTCGCGTAGTGAACGACAGTTCCAACCCTCAACAGAAAGGTAGCAGTATTGCGTTGTGGGCGCAAACGGACACAGGCGTCATTTTAGGTGCTGACGCTATAGGAGAAATAGGCAAACCAAGCGAAGAGGTGGGAATGAAGGCTGCTCAAAGACTCAACGCGGAACTTGCGTCATCAGCCACCGTAGATGTGCACTTGGCAGATATGCTGATTCCTTACATGGCGTTAACCGAAGGAACATCGGTTTTCTTTACGCGTGCACTATCTGAGCATTTAGAAACAAACATTTGGCTGGCAGAAACTATACTCAACACAAAATTTAACCTTAAAAAAGCGGATGCCCTCTATAAGATTGAGAAAGTTG
>JBNVCD010000187.1:0-1695 GCA_050410875.1 Bathyarchaeia archaeon
TTAAAACCTAAAAGAGGGGCTGTCGGCTAGCTTGGTCTAGGCTTGTAGACTTGGGCTCTATAGACCCCGGTTCAAATCCGGGCAGCCCCACCATGAACTTTCTCTTTTTAAAGAAAGCTTTTCACTAAGAGGAAATATATTGTTGTTGCTTGGTTTAGGCTCTCTGCTGTTGGCTCAGATCTTGGATAAGGTTGATTACTTGTCGGATTACTCTGTTTTTGGTGTCTTGGACTGAAGATCTCTCAAAGACTGTTCTAATAGGAGAGTTGTTAGGTAGTCGTTTATGTCCATCTTCATCTGAACAATATCAGCTAAAGCTTTGAGCCTGCTTGTTTTTCCTTCAGCTCGCGGGCTACAAGGTTGGCTGTCTCCAGAATTTGGTCGGCTTGTTATTTCTTGAGTTTATGTCTCTTATTGCCCAACTCTTTTACGGCTGATTCTATGTCTGAAACTTCAATGCAGTCCACTCTTAGGCTTTCCAAAAGCACTATTCAAGTGTCCATGTTTTAAGCCATACTTCACTGTTGTAACAGACAACTACATAATTTCCAAAAGCACTGTTCAAGTGTTCCATTTTTTAAGCCCAAACATACGTGCAAGGTTTAAAAGAGCCTTCTCGCCAACCAGCAGTTCAGCGTCTTTCTTGCAAATAAAAAAGGGGAATGGGAGTTTACCCGTAAAATTTCATTATGCCTGTTTGGTCGCCTATGTAAAGGCTAAGTTTAATTTTTTGCCCTTCTGTTGCGTAGGTATACATAGTTTCCTGCGAAGCAGCAGTCGGATAGACATCACTTAATCCAAGCCGCTGGCCTAGCTCGTGGGTAACAATGTTCTGCAGGTCCATCTTGTCGGCCTCGCCGTTGCCCCATGTGAAATCCGTGTCCAGCACCATGTCAAATTCCACTATCGCCTTTGTAGCCCTATTAGACCAAATGATGATCACAGCGATAACTCCATGTTGAGGGTAGTTGCCCCACACTATGGTATTACAGCCGTCAAGTTTGCGACTGTCCCAAGCAAGGTCTTCATAAGTTTTTGCGGTTGTCTTTATATCAGCTGAAATTAAGTCGACACCTACCGCCTGCCCACCTGGTTAACGGATCGCCATCACCCATACTGTATGCGCCGTCGTCCCATTCTTCAGCTGCCAAACCAACAAAAGTTCGTACAAAGTTTTCGTCTAACCCATAGGAATTTTCTGGGTTGACTTCCAAAACAACCGGCAGAGTTTCCCATTTTGCACCCAACAGTTTGTAGTAACCCGCGCCTGCCGCTGGCGGATTAGGCTTAGCACCCTTCGCGTAATGGATAAAAATGTGCCGTTCAATGTCGGGGGCTTGTGTATACAGTTGAGATGAGCACTGTCTGCAAAAGCAAGATTGCAATGAGTAAGCCGGAACGCTTTTTCTCATTCTTTTCATCACATATGACATATTATTAAACGTTTTATTTAAAAATTATTTCATTATAAGCATATTGAAATACCTCTCTTATCAAAGTCAATCATTTTTTGTCGTCGAGAAGTAATGTTCTTTGAGTGCATTTGAGCTTGAATTTGATAAACTCGGGCGAAGTTAAGAAAAAAGCAACTATGTTTTAGTTATAGTGCAGTAATTACAAAAAGGTTCAATACAGAAACAAAAATTGAAAGAAAAGGGAGAAAAGGTCACTCGCTTTCGAAGTACTCTTCAGGTT
>JBNVCD010000187.1:1705-2834 GCA_050410875.1 Bathyarchaeia archaeon
GCGGAACTGGCGGTAAGCCTCTGCGTTCGCGGATCTTCTTTATGGTTTCCGCCTGCATTTGCTCTGGAACGGGTGCCCAACGGCTAAACTGAGTTGCCCAGAAGGCTCTGCCTTGAGTGGAGCTGCGGAGTTCATCGGCGATGCCGAAGCTTTCGGAAACGGGTAGTTCAGCTTTGACGATTATCATGTCTTCTTCGGAGGGCATGTCTAAGATTTTTCCTCGCCTCTTATTCAGCAACGTGATTACGGAGCTGACGAATTCGCTTGGAACTTTGCATTCGAAACTCATCAGGGGCTCTAGTAGCTTGGGGTCGCTGAGTAGAATGGCGCAGTAAATGGGGCGCCAAGTCATCGGTATAACCTGTGCTGGACCGCGGTGGACTGGGTCTTCGTGGACTGTAACGTCTTCAAGGTTAACTTTCAAACCGTAGGCTGGTTCTTTTGCAAGTGGTGAAGTGTGAACTGCCTCGCGGAAGCCTGTCTTGATGTGGTCGATGATTTCATCCACGTATTGGCGTCCTTTGATGCGGTTAACAAGGATGTTACTTTCTTCGACAGCTACGGCGCCTTTGGCGTCTTCAGGTGACCATCCGAGTTCACGTAGGATTTTGGTTCGCTCGTCTTTGCTTTGCATGTCAGTGATTTTCTCAGATTTTATGGCTTCGATGACTTCATCGGATAATTTCTCGATGGTTATCCAGAGCTTGTTGTGCTTGTTGGGGCTTTTACCCATAACGGGTGGGCCGCGGTAATCGTGGCTGATTGTTTCACGATAGATAACTATGGGTTTACTGAGTTTAACTTTCAAACCTGCCTCCTGCATACGGTAGGCAGTGATTTCCAAGTGAAGCTCGCCCATGCCTGAAAGCAGAAATTCGCCGCTTTCTTTGTTCATGGTGAAGTGCAGGTTGGGGTCTTCAACTGTGAGTTTATGCATGACTTTGTCGAAGAGGGGCAAATCTTTGACGTCTTCAGGTTCAACTGCGACAGTAACTACAGGGTCAGAAACGTATCTTAGACCTTCAAAAGAATGCACTTCGATGCCGTCTTCCGCTATGGTTTCGCCCACGTGAATAGAGGGCAAACCTGAAATGGCGCCTATGTTACCCGCTGGCACGCGGTCAACGAT
>JBNVCD010000188.1:0-2821 GCA_050410875.1 Bathyarchaeia archaeon
GCCATGATATCCTCTGTCTTCTGAGTGTGCACGATGTATATAAAAATTAAATGCGCTCCTTGAGGTCTGTTTCACGTGTAAAGTGTGCTAAGATTCCAGCGGGAAACCTAATTAGAGCTTGACACAAACTATGGTTATATGAAACTGGTAAGCGCGTGTCTGCTTGGGGTAAACTGCAATTTTGAAGGAAAAAACTGGCTAAACAGGGCGCTACTAGAAGAATTCAAGAAGGGAGAATTGTTTCCCGTTTGCCCCGAAGTTTTAGGCGGGTTACCTGTGCCTCGAATGCCTGCAGAGATACAAAATGGCGATGGCGCAGACGTCTTGCATGGCAAAGCCCAAGTGGTTAACAAGAGAGGCGTCGACGTAACGGAACAGTTCCTGAAAGGGGCAGAAGAAACATTGAAGATAGCCAAAGCCGTAGGCGCTACAGAAGCGCTGCTTGCTGAGAAGAGCCCCTCTTGTGGGTGTGGCAGAATCTTTGACGGCACATTCTCAGGAACTATTGTTGAGGGCTACGGCGTGACAGCAGCACTCTTAAAGGAAAACGGCGTCAAAATTGTATCAGTACAAGGCGATCACTGATTTATTCTCTTTCGCCTAATTAACAGGTAAAGCAGCAAAGGTCCACCTAGAAACGCGGTTATGGCGCCCACGGGCAACACGATTGGAGCGATGAGTCTTCGGGCGACTATGTCTGCAAACAGCAGTAAAATTGCTCCAAACAGGCTTGAGGACACTATGAGTAAACGTTCGTCGCCGCCTATAACAGCGCGGCAGATGTGTGGTGCAACCAGACAAATAAAGCCTATAGCTCCTGTGAAACTAACCACGACTGCAGTTGAAAGACACGCAGTAAGCAACACGATTATTCGCACGCGGTCGACTTCTACGCCTAAGCTTTTTGCGCTGTCATCACCCATCTTCATTATGTTGAGGTCCCAGGCTAAACGGAGATTTATTATGAAACAGAAGATAAAGGCAGACAAGATGTATGGCAGCTGCCACCAAGCTGCTCTAGACAAGTCACCTATCGTCCAAAAGACAGTGGCGCTGACTGCGTTGGATTCCGCAAAGTACTGAAGCAAAGTGGTGCAGGCAGAAAAAATGTACATTATGGCAATTCCTGAGAGAATTATAGTTTCAGGAGATGCCCCTCTGCGCTTGATCATTAGTAGAATCACAAAAACAGGAATTATGGAAAAAATAAAGGCGTTGCCGACTATCAGAAGAGGCCCATCGATTATGCCTCTGCCCACAATTATACCTATAGCGGCGCCCAGTCCAGCGCCTGCTGAAACACCTAAAGTGTAGGGTGTGGCAAGAGGATTTCTAAGAATCGCCTGAGTCGTTGAGCCTGACATGGCAAATGAGGCCCCAGCTAAAACTGCCAAGAGCATCCTAGGCAACCTTAAAGTCCAAATAACTGTGTCGGCAAGGGGAGTAACGTGGAACAGGTCAGGAGAGAACCTGGCGAAGATGGCGGCGTATGCATCAAAAAACGACATCTCCGCAGAGCCGAGCGTAAGGGAAACACCTGCTACAGCTAAAAGCAGAATCACACAGAAGATCAGAAATAGGCTTCGACGTAAAAGCAGCTTGCGGTATTTCCGCTTCTCTTCAGCTACGCCGTCGTCAGAAATGTTAGAGGCTAAAGATACTCGTTTTTGGGCCACCATACCATTGCTACCTTCTTTTTTTGCTTCAGCCAAAACCCGCCTGCCTCGTCGGGCGTCAACAACTTTCGCAGGTATTCTTTTACTTGCTCTTTCTTAGTCTCGGGAACACTGTAGACCTCAATGAATTTGGAAGTTGCTTCAGCTAAACATGTGTACCTCTGTTCGGAGATGTAAGTCCAAACTTCAACGTTTGGGGTTATACCCACTTCATTGAGAATGTTGTAAATGTAGATGTGGTCAGCAAAAACCTCTGGCTGGACACCGCCGTAGACTATTCTTTGGATTTCATCCTCCATCCAATTGGACGCAGAAAGGAAAAGGTAGACCCCCTCGTTTGCGAAAGCGTGCATCTTCAACAAGGCAGGGGCAAGGTCAACCATAAAAAACGAAAATGAGGCTATAACAAAGTCGTGAGGAGCCACATCGTCTGAGTTAACGTTTTCCCAAGACTCATTTATGTAGGTTATATTGTTCACTTGCGCCCTTTCAGCGTTTGACTTCAAGAACGCCAACATCCGCGGAGAAGGCTCCACTGCCGTGACATGATGAACTTTCTGAGCAACTGGGATTGTTAGTCTGCCGTTGCCTGCGCCAATTTCAAGAACCGTATGCTTTGGGGTCAAGGGAAGCTTGTTCATTTGCGCCTGAGTTAATGCATGCATGTAGTCAGTTTTTTTGTTGTAGTCTATGGCACACATATCCCAGTAACTAGGGGTGCAGCATTTGATGCGGCGGGTACTTTGCAGCATCATCTTTCGCGTCTCATTCCAGCTACTTGTACACGTCATACTTCATCAGGCCAGTTTGTTGATTTATGAACAAAAACCAAAAAGGGAAAAAAAGGCGTGTGCACTGCAATGTCGTTACGTAGCGTTGTTTGGTATGCCTACGACGTCATTGTTGATGCGGAGGGCGGGATACAGAAATACACCTTCAGCATCCAAGTTGTAGTTTAACCTAAGGAACCTAGTGAGGTATTCCTGGTGTATCTCTTGCGGGTTAAGATCGGCAAACATGTCGGGGTAGAGCGTGCGCGCTAAGTAAACGGCGCCTAAAACTCCGCCCATAGCGTTATTTCTAAAGTCACCAGCTATGATGTAGACGTGGTTATTTTGGACAGCTTTAAGGGAGGCGAATTCGGG
>JBNVCD010000189.1:0-2797 GCA_050410875.1 Bathyarchaeia archaeon
CTCGGTTTCATGGTCATACAAATTTGTGGCATTTACAGAGAGCAGTTACCCTGAACTTGAGAATTACACGCAGATGTTTTCGTTGTTTGATTTAAATTTTGAACAGCAAACTAATGTGAAAAGCAGGAGTTTCGCATGGTTCATTCAAGATTTGTACATCAGGTTTATGGTTTACAGCAAAGAACGGTTTGATGCTAAAATTTTAAGTTCGGGTTGGGTTAGCTTAGTTTATAGAAGTGGAGACTACTTAATTTTGGGAGTTAAAGCGGAGCACCCGTACGTAGCTGTTTTAAGGTAAACTAATTGATCCTTTTCGGCGTAAATTTGTTTAACAAATTGATGATTTCAGGTTGAAAAATTCGTTATTGACTGACAAAGTTGTTGTAGTTTTAAATCTTTCAAGGTACCACAATAATCACGGGGTACGCCCATTTTTACATATAAACTGTGGTACTTCCATAGCTCCAACAAAAGAACAAATAAACTGTGAAAGAGCGGTTGTATTGGGGCACCGTATACATAAAAGAGGTATTTGCCCCCGCTAACGTTGCTGAAAAAAGTTGGCATTTCTTCCAAAATCCATCTACCTGCCGTCGAAAGGTTCATAAGTCATTAGATCTTTTTCCTAACGGCAAGAAAGACTTCAAATTCACAGTTAAACACTGCCGTACAGTCTGCCACTAAGGCTGAACGGCCATGTGTAAACTGAAAAGGTTAAAATACCCGGATAGCGAGGTGAAAAGAACATGGAAAATATTTACGCTGCGATGCTCCTTCACAAGGCAGGGAAAGAAATAAACGAGCAATCTGTTACAAACGTTCTTACAGCCGCAGGCATTAACGTTGACCCAGTGCAAGTCAAAGCGCTCGTAGCTTCACTGAGCGAAGTTAACATCGATGAAGCAATCAAAAGTGCTCCCACCATGATGGCTGCTGCTCCAACAGCCGCCGCGGCTAGCGCTCCAGCAGAGCAAAAACCAGCTGCAGCAGCTGCAGATGACAAGAAGAAAAAAGCTGAAGAAGAGAAAGCCAAAGAAGAAGCAGCGCTTGAAGGATTAGGTGCCCTATTCGGGTAAACTAACACCCATTTTATCTTTTCAGTTTTTTAATTCATCAAGCCTTTTGTTTATTTTTTTAATCAGCTTGTGGCCAGTGTTGACTAACTAAGTCACAAGGATGGAAGCGTCTCAGTTTTTTGTTTTTTAGAGAGGATTATTGCAGCCCCTGAGATGGGGAGCCAACCAAGAACAATCGGCAAGGTTGCGGGTAGCGCATCAAAACTGGAGGGATTTAGTAAAAGAAGCTCGAAAACTCCAAAAGAAACGCTCATCGTTAAAATAGACGCGAAAGCGGTTTTTTTGCCGAATTTCTTTAGTGTTTGTGTTGCAAGGACTCCTGCAAAAAAGAAGTCGCCCAAACCGAGCCGCAAAATCAAAATGCCACCATCCGCCATAATAAGAGGCACAGTTGGAAAAGCCACAAGTACAGGGAGCCCTAAACCTGAAACTGTGTTTGCTGCTTGAACCATAGTCCCTGTGCCCCATACGAGAATAATGTCCAACGTCGTTATCAAAACTGCGAATATGAACACTGTTTTCCAGTTAAACAATGAACTCATATACATCACTATTAGCAGAGCAAATGTTATACCGTAGACATCTAAAAGAAACGGGAACCACAGGGGGGTGCCATTGAAGAAGAAAAACAGCAGTAAGAACAGTGCCGGCGACAACGCTGCCAGATACCACTTATGTTTGCTTTCAACGTGCTGCAGCGCATACAATAACGCAAAAAAGGAGCATAATGATAAACTTGCGAAAGCTAAAACGCCGATAAGCAACACAGAACCAGAGGGAACCACAAACAAAGTAGCCAAGCTAGCCAGCGCGCTTGCTACAACGAAAAGACCACAGTAAAGAATCAAACTCTTTTTCTTCATATCTGAAAAGACGTAAGACACTGTGAACAACAGTGAACAATAAGAAAACAAGAAAATAGTCAGAATCGTCATGTTTGGTACGAAAACCACAACAAACAAGGCAAAAGTAATTAACGCCGTCAACAAGGCAGCGTCTCTACTTTTGAATTCACGGTTCTCCATTGTGGTCTTCAGCTTTGCTTCCGTTCGCTTACTCAAGAACATCGCAGCAACTGTAACAGCGAAAAGTATAGTTGGCATAAGTATGTCGAAGTACATGCACACCACTTAATTCTAAGCCTACTTTTAAACGTTAAAACCCAAAATATACATTAAAAATGGCTAAAGTAGCCATAATCGCTTCCTCGGTGCGCACTGTTTCAGTACCCTGACCAGGAAGAGTGTTAACTATACAATCTACGACGTCGTGAACGTTAAAATTCTGCTCTTTAGCAATCTCAAATAACCCCCGTGTTGGCGCCCCAAACAGTAAAAGAACAGTTTTGGCTTTTACCCATCGGTCATTTAGGTGTGGCGCCACTTCTTGAAAGGTGGCAGCAAATTTTGAGGTACCTACCACTAGGTCAAACCTTGGATTCTCTAAAAGAGCCTTGAGAGAATGATTTTCTACTGTAACAGTGAAACCCCAGTAGTGAGGAACCTCGGCGCGGCTGACACTTTGAACCTCAACGTTGGTGCCTGCCTTGACAACTTTCAAGGTTAACCGTGTGTTAACTGCAAACTGTGAATTATACATCAAAACTGGTCGCTCAACGCCAATGTCCACTAGCGCGCCTTCTTTGGTTTTGGAAACAACTATGCCCTCTCGGTAGTCGCCTACCTTCAAATCACGTAAAGAACACTTTAACGGGTGATGGG
>JBNVCD010000018.1:0-10853 GCA_050410875.1 Bathyarchaeia archaeon
CCCCCGACCTCTTGAGTGCAAGTCAAGCGTTCATGCCAACTGAACTACCAGCCCACAGTGGGTTTTCTGAATGTTAAAGGGGTTCTTTGATATTTAGTTTTTGTCTGCTAAGTTGTAACCGCAATCTTTGACTTTTAGTTGGAGTCTTTCACGTTTTTCTACGCGACTCTGCCAAGCCTCTTTAGATAGGTGGAGCCGCAAAACCTAAAGAACCCTTTAGCCTACACTAATTTGTTGAGGCGCCTAAAAAGATGGTGGAGTTGAAAGTAGTTAAAATTGATCTGCCCAAAGACGCCAACCTTATCCTTGGGCAAGCGCACTTCATCAAAACGGCAGAGGATCTTGCCGAAGCTCTCGTAAACGCGGTGCCAAACATAAAATTCGGCTTAGCCTTCTGCGAA
This sequence comes from Bathyarchaeia archaeon, assembly GCA_050410875.1. Classification (GTDB taxonomy): domain Archaea; phylum Thermoproteota; class Bathyarchaeia; order Bathyarchaeales; family Bathycorpusculaceae; genus JADGNF01. The sequence goes on from JBNVCD010000018.1 coordinate 402, forward strand.
GCCAGTGGACCTTGCCTTGTGCGTCATGAAGGGAACGACGAAGAACTCCGAACTGCAGCTGCCCAGAAAGCTTTCGAGTTAAGTTGTGGTCACAGCTTCCTGATTTTCCTGCGGAATGCTTACCCTATAAACGTGCTTGACCAAGTCAAAAAAGTGCCTGAAGTCTGCGCTGTTCACGCAGCAACCGCCAACCCTATAGAAGTAGTTGTGGCTGAGACTACGCAGGGCAGAGGAATCTTAGGTGTGGTCGACGGTTTCAAGAGTAAAGGCGTCGAAACCGACGATGACATCAAAGAACGTCGGCTGTTCCTCAGAAAAATAGGCTACAAATTCAGCTGATAGCTGCCTCTCCTGTTGGAGCTATCTGAAAACGGAAGTCGCGTTCCAAAAACAAGTCATGTTTGACCTTCTGTTAAAGAGGGGATGCACCTCTGACGAGCGCTCTTTCCAAAGTGAACTCCATCAGGTGTGTCTTTGCCTCTTTTCTGGAAAACCTGCTTTTTGCTTCCGATTGAAGGCGTACGCTTCAACACTTGTATGTTAAATCTGATGTCCAGTGGCATATGTTGCTTTTTCCTGCTTTCCCCTATTTTGGCAGTTTTTGTGAGCGCACCATGAAAAACTCTTTGTCTTCACAGGCGTGCAGATGAGCCGAATTGTTTAAACACTGCAAAACCTTTTTAGCGCGGTTTATCTTCAAACAGTTAATTCACCAGTTAACGATTGAAAGGTTATTTTCATGGAAAATCACAGCCCACCTCAAAACTCAATTGACGTCCACAGACAAAAATTTCTCCAGCAACAGCAGATTCTCCGCGAACGGATGAGCAAAATCAAACACAAAATTGCCATTATAAGCGGCAAAGGCGGCGTAGGCAAGAGCACCGTAACCGTAAATCTCGCCGCAGCCTTCGCGCAGCGTACCAAACTGAAGAACGTAGGCATACTTGACGCTGACATACACGGTCCCAGTGTTCCTCGCCTGCTGGGCTTAACCGGGCAAAGGTTGAAAGTTGGTCCGCCAGGCGCTTTCCCCGTGTCGGGCACCTTAGGCATCAAGGTTGTCTCTATAGACTTCTTTTTGTCAGAGGAGACCCCCACAATCTGGCGTGGGCCCCTCAAAATGGGTGCCATACGCCAGTTTCTCCAAGATGTCGTTTGGGGCGAGCTGGACGTACTTCTTATTGATTTGCCGCCAGGCACAGGCGATGAACCTCTCAGCGTAGCACAGCTTCTACCCGAAATTGACGGCGTCATCGTAGTGACAATGCCTAGTGAACTCTCCAGCACCATAGTTAAGAAAGCAATAACTTTCGCCAGTCGCCTCAACATGCCCGTCATAGGCGTAGTTGAGAACATGAGTGGGTTTGTGTGCCCCCATTGCGGCGGAAAAGTTGACATTTTCCAGTCCGGCGGCGGCAGAAAAATTGCGGAAGAAATGCAGGTGCCCTTTTTAGGCAACATCCCAATAGACCCCAAAATCGGAGTGGACGCAGACAAAGGTTTACCCTTTGTACTTTCCAACGCGGAGTCTCCAGCTGCAAAGGCTTTTTTGGAAATCGCAGAGAAAGTTGAGGCGTGCCTTTCAGAGAGGGAAGACCTGAAAGAAACATAAATAAATGTTTAAGAAAATGTGGAAAGAGTTGGAGAAAACGAAAAGAGTTTTTTCGTTGCTCCGCCTTTAGGTTTCTGTCTATTTGCTTATGGTTATCTCTATCGTGGAAACCATTCTGGACTTGGTCTCGCCTTCCCGCGGTGGCATCTCAGCAGTTCCAATTTCTATCTTTGTGACTTTGAGGTCCTTGATAAAGCGACTTCGGGCGATTTCAGCAACGTCAACTGCAGTGGTTATCGCTTGGCCGCGTGCCTTCAACGTGATTTCTTTTTGGTTGCCTGAAGAGAAGGCAGTTATGATTGCCAGCACGTAGCTCATGGGGGGTTTGTTTCCAACGAATATAACATCTTGTGGTTTTTCAGCCATTTTTTATCCTCCTTTTTACATTGATAGGTAACGTTCTGTGTTTCTTTGCAGCAACAAAGAACGCTGATTGCATTATTAGCAGAACTAGTTTATAAATTCACTCAAGATTTCACCTGTGGCGGGTAGCTGTTAAGATGGGGCTTTATAACTGCCTATTTTTCAAGTTGGAAGAGCCTGCGCAGAATGGTTAGCTATTTAAGGTGCTCCCTTCCCATATTTTACTTGAGGGGCGAGAGCCAACGACGCCAAAAACAGATGCGCTGATTGCCTACAATGTTTTGAAAAAAAAGATAATCGATAATGGGTTTTGCACTTTATGCGGAGCCTGTGAAGCCGCCTGCCCGGTGGGCGCATTGCAGGTTGACTCTGAAAAAGTCAATCGTTTGCATGAGTGCTCCAAAGACTTGGACCTTTGCCCCATATGCTACGAGATCTGTCCCCATTCAGAGGCCCTTCTACTTCGGACTTTAAAGGTTGTTTCCGATTCCCCGGTGAAAAATGAAGCCTTAGGCTACTATCGGAAAATTGTTCTCGCTCAGGCAGTTGACCCAAAACTTAGAGAGCAAAGCCGCGGAGGCGCAGTTGTCACCTCTCTTCTAACGTATGGCGTCGAAAAGAAAATTTTTGACAGCGCCATTGTCTCCAAAGCGGAAGCTGACAATCCTACTAAACCTAAAGCTTCAGTTGCTCTGGTGCCTGATGATATCCTCTCAGCCGTCGGCAGCAAATTTTTTCCCTCGTCAGTAGCCAAGGCATACGGCAGCGCAGTTTATGGTTACGGAAAAAGCAAAATCGCCTTCGTAGGCGTACCCTGCCACGTCCTTGCTTTGCGCAAGATGGAAGCATGGCAACACAAGATAGGCAGCAACTTAGCTATTACAGTAGGGTTGTTCTGTTTCGGCTCATTTTCCATGATGCCCTTGCTGGAGTACATCGAGAAAAACTACCATGTTAAGCCCTCTGAAATTAAGCAGATGCGTTTATCCTCTAAATTCGTGGTTCAAACCGAAAAAGAAACTTTCAGGATTCCCATAAGTGAAATCGAAGGTCACATCCTGCCCAGCTGCAGAACCTGCACAGACTTCACAAATGAACTAGCCGACATATCCGTTGGTAGCGCTTACCCGCTGGAAGATTGGTCCACCGTGATTATTCGAACTAAAGCCGGTGAAGACTTTTTTTACGACGCAGTAGAAAACGGAGTTATCAACACGTGGGTCATACAGCAGGAGCCTGCAGTGTACGAGCGAGTGGTCCGCGCGGCTATGGAAAAGCGGAAAGCCGCCCTTGCCGAAGCCAAGAAGATGGAGGAAGTCTACGGTTACCTGCCCGTGTTAATGCTACGTGAAACTGACGCGCTAGGAAAAGTCAAAGTGGAAGACGTCATGACGCGCAATGTAAAAACTGTACCTCAAAACATGTCCATCAGCGAACTGTTAGAGTTAATGGTGAAGCAGCACCACATCGGTTACCCCGTCACCGATGACGAAGGCAAACCTGTAGGTATGATAACTCTTGAAGAGGCATCCCAGATAGATAAAGAACAAAGAAGCACCACCACAGTCAAGCAAGTCGTTCACCGTAAACCTGTATTCGTTCATCCCGGCGAAACCGCGCTAGACGCGTTCAGAAAGATGAGCAAACACGAAATTGGCCGCGTACTCGTCGTTGACCCCGCTAACCCCAAGCAGATACTGGGCATGATAACAAAAACTGACCTTATGCATATACTGATTTCGCAATAGAACGTTGAGGCGCGTGGTCTTGCCCCTCACCTTTTGCCGTCAACCCGCTTTGACGTTTAGTTCCGGCCATGCAGGGTTAAGCGTTGAAGAAGCGTGACTTTTGATAGGTGAAACTTAAATCCGGGATTCTTTAATCCCTAAACTAAAGAATTGACCTTTCATGGTCCACTTAAATGGCGGAGACACTTAATGAGCAAAACTTTGTCTGAAAAAATCTTTGATAGCCACCTAGTAGAAGGAAAACTTAAAGCCGCTGAACAAGTGGGTTTAAAAATCGACCACACACTGACGCAGGACTCCACAGGCACGCTGGCGTATCTAGAGTTTCAAGCTATGGGCGTCCCTAAAGTCAAAACTCAACTTAGCCTCAGCTTTGTGGACCACAATATGCTGCAAAACGACTTCCGAAACGCCGACGACCACCGCTACCTCCAAAGCGTCGCCGCCAACTACGGCATTGTTTTTTCGCGTCCAGGCAACGGCATATGCCACCAAGTTTACTTAGAACGGTTCGCAAGACCAGGTTTTACGCTCCTAGGCAGTGACAGCCACACGCCTACTGCAGGCGGCATGGGCATGATCGCCATAGGCGCAGGAGGCTTAGATGTTGCAGCAGCCATGGCCGGCGAACCCTTCTTCCTTGAAATGCCTGAAATCGTCGGAATAAAGTTGACAGGGGCGCTCTCGCCGTTTGTTTCCGCAAAAGATGTTATTCTGTCAATTCTGCAAAAGCTCACAGTGAAGGGTGGAGTAAATAAAATTCTCGAGTACTTCGGCGAAGGCGTGAAAACTCTGACTGTTCCAGAGCGGGGAACCATAACTAACATGGGCACCGAAACGGGCGCTACTACCTCAATTTTTCCCTCCGACGAAGTTACCCGAGTCTTCCTCAAAAGTCAAGGCCGAGAAAGCCACTGGGCGCCTTTAGCTGCGGATCCAGATGCCGTGTACAGCGAAGTTATTGATTTAGACTTGAAAGCAGTGGAGCCCATGGTTGCCCTGCCCCACAGCCCTGACAACGTCAAACCCGTAAGCGAAGTTGAAGGCACCCCTGTAGACCAAGTTTGCATAGGAAGCTGCACTAACTCATCCTTGCACGATTTAAAGTTAGTAGCTGCCCTCTTAAAGGGCAAAAAAATTAGCGACCGCGTCAGCCTCACAATTTCGCCTGGGTCACGGCAGGTTCTGGAGAACTTGGCTGCCAGCGGCGACTTAATTCACCTCATCCATGCGGGCGCGCGGATCATCGAGAACGCCTGTGGACCATGCATCGGCATTGGGCAGGCGCCTTCAAGCGGAGCCGTCTCTTTGAGGACCTTTAACCGCAACTTCAAAGGCAGGTCAGGTACACAGGACGCTAAGGTCTACTTGGTAAGTCCTGAAACCGCGGTAGCCGCTGCGCTTTACGGCAAAATAGTTGACCCAAGAAAACTCGGCGAATACCCAGCGTTAGCTATGCCTGAGAAACTGGTGGTCAACGACAACATGTTCATCTTTCCCACCCCTGAAACCGTGGGCAAAACAGAAATCGTTATGGGACCCAACATTAAACCGTTGCCTGCTTTCCCACCTTTACAGGGCACGCTGAAAGGTGAGGTTCTGCTAAAAGTAGGCGACAACGTTTCCACCGACGACATTTTGCCCGGCGGCTCAGAGATAATGGCTTTGAGGAGCAACATACCTGCCATCAGCAACTACACGTTTTGCCGTCTGGACGCTGACTTCGCAAAGCGGGCTCTCCAGAAAGCAGGAGGCTTCATCATAGGCGGCGAAAACTATGGTCAAGGCTCCAGTCGTGAGCATGCCGCGTTAGCCCCAAAGTATCTGGGTGTGAAAGCCGTAATTGCCAAGAGCTTTGCCCGTATCCATTTGGCTAACCTGATTAATTTTGGAATTTTACCTTTGACTTTCGCGGATAAACAGGACTACGATGGCATAGCTCAAGGAGACCTCTTAGAGTTGGATACTGCCAAGTTGGAGCGTGCACTCACAGTGAAAGACACCACCATCGGCTTGTCCTTCCAAGTTGAACTGGACATCAGCGACCTTGACAGAGCTGTGATTCAAGCAGGCGGAAAACTGGCGGCTATAAAACAAAAACAGCAAGCTGCCACTGGGCACCCTTAACCAACAAGTTTTTTGACTCCTGGAATTTTTTTCGCAACGTAAATTATGCTAAGACAGACAAAGAGCGTAAGTAAAGTCAGCAAGGGCACTTCGAATATGGGGTTCATGGTGGTTATGCTTACTTTGAACCCGAAGAAGCCCTTTTGCAGCGACTCTAACACCATCACGTGAAACAGGTAAATTGGCAAGGTGTTCTGGCTGATTTGACTCATCAGACGGTTCAGTGGAGGACAGTGCTTTTGCATTTTGTCGCGTGGGAAATTGGCTAAAAGCATGAAGAGCGCAATTGACGCCAAAATAACGCTGACGCTGCTGGGCTCATAGAAGATTTGGCCAAACCGCTCGCCGATGGTGCCCGTTACAATGTAGGCGCCCATTATCGTCCAGGTAGTTCCAGCTAAAAACAGAAGAAACAAAAACTTGGGGCGGGGTCGTATCCTTAGGAGGTATGGTCCCGCAAGGAAATATCCGATTCCCCCAGTCATTATGAAAACTAAGCTAAGAAGGTTGAAGGTTTCAGTCATGTTGAGAACAGGAAGTATGGCGGTTCCTACAACCCACAACGCTAGAAAGTACCTTATGACTTTCCAGTCTGCATACGCGACTATAACACGCAGCAGAGGCGTAACCAAGTAAAGCCCAGTAATTAAGTAGAGAAACCAAAAGTGAAGGTACGGCCCAGTTACTATGCTGTGTAGCACAGAACCAAAAGTTAACACTTCCCCGTTGACGAAGACGCGCCATGCAAAGTAGGCTATACTCCAAAAAAGAAACGGTAACCCTATCCGCGCTACGCGTTTTTTGAAGAACACGCGTAATGGCTCATTCAGCTTGGAAGGTTGAAGCAGAAGCGCGCCGCTCAGCATGATGAACATGGGCACTGCAGGCCGCGCCAGCGAACTGTATATGTTCGACACCCACCAGCGCGTGACTTCTTCTGGCGTCATTATGTCAATGACCTCATGAGGCTCGGTTGCAGCATGAAGAAAAATCACCAAGATTATGGCTACTACACGGATAAGATCTACATTAAAGAGGAGATCGCTGTTATTCGCGTTCACATTCTTATCCATTTTATCAGTATGCTGTCTAGCCAAAGATCACTTATAAAATTTAACTTACACCCGCTTTCTGTTAGGTTCTCAAAAGGTGAACCTGAATCAGCCAGCTGCAGCATTTAATGCTTCGCTTACTTCGTTGACTATGACTTCTACGCCTTCGCCGGTTGGGTGCACCCCATCCACAAAATAGTCTGGGCGGTCAACCAACGCAGAATGCACGTCAATTAGAGGTAGAGAAAGCTCGCCGGCTACCTGCTCAATTTTGGGTAAGACTCCCTGCTCCAAGTTTGTGTCTACCGGTCCTAACGTGTCGTCGAAAATTGGCGGCGGCTTTACTATCCAAATCTGAGGTTTAGTTGGTAGCTCTTGAAATTCCGCAATCAGCCGCTTGTAGTCTTCAGCTAAGCCGTCTGCCTGTTGATAGACACTGGGTATTGCATCGTTTGTTCCAAGCATAACAACCACGATGTGGGGCAGAAACTCTTTAGCTTGATGAAAAGCCGGCTGGCTCATGTAGGGTTTGTAGGAGCTCAACGAAATGGTGGAGCCTCCGACGCCAAAGTTGCCCACTTCATAATCTGCGCCAAGGCGCCTCCATAACTCGTTTGGGTACCCATAGCCCTCTGTGATGCTGTCTCCAACGCAGGCAACACGAATTGGCTGAGGGTTGCTGTCTAATTTGCCTATGAACAGTGCGCCTGCAAGCAGCGTTGCCGTAACGATTATGGCTCCAAGGAGCAAGAGTTTACTTTTTTTCGGCATAGCTTTTCCTTTTGTGGTTAAACCGTTTTAGCGAACTTGAAGGTTAACGACTTGCTGATGTTTATCTTTTGCTCTAAAGTTCCTGTCTAAGTAACGTTAAATTGGGCTTTTTTCTTTTTGATGTAAACTGCAGTCAATGCAATCGCGGCGATTACGCCTACAGTTGCTAAGCCAGCTGCTGCTATCATCCAGGCTGATGGTGCTGGTGGCTGTGTTGGCGGTGTAGCCTCTGGTTGCATGAGGGGGAACCTGTCTTGGTTTTGTGGGTCAATCACGTATGGTCCATCACCTACGCCGTCTCCGTTTACGTCGAAGCCGTTGTAGTCGCTCCAGTAGTTGCCTCTGCTGCCATCATCCCACGTGTGCACGGCTTCTTGTGGGTTGTAGGTTTCGCAGAAGCAGCCGCTAAATTGTACCGTGTTCTCCACAAAACTGTTGTGCGTCAACACAATGTTGAGCGGTTCGTTTCCAGGGGTGTTGACGCCGAAGAATATGCCCTGTTCGTTGTGTGCTATGTAGTTTTTTGTGATGGTGTTGTGGTCGCCTGAAAGCAAAATCCCAACGATGTTGTCGGTTACAGCGTTACCCGTTATGGTGTTGTTGGAGCTCCAGATGTACATTCCAATGTAGAAGTTTTTGATGTTCAAATTCTTCACTGTCAAGTTGTATCTGCCTCTGCTGGCGACGTCTATGCCTATAGTCCACGGTATGGCGCTGGCTTCCTGATTTGGGCCTTCGCCGACTACCCAGTTGTCGGTGCGCGTTCCATTGTATGTACCCCGTAGCGTGTAGCCTGCGCCGTCGATCACTACGTTGTCTCTGTCCACCACAATCGAGGCGTCAACGTTACCTGTGAATGTGTAGACGTCGCCATCACGTCGAATCGGAACGTTTGCGGGTTCAAGACTTCCGTCTGCGTTTATGCGGATTGTTGATGGAGCACTCATTGCTGTCATTCTTTCGGTAGTCGACGTTGCCATGAATATGAGTAGCACAATAAGCGTGGCTTTCACAAACTTAGCTTTTTTCATCTTCCTGTTGGCCTTCTTTGTTTTGTATGTTAAACGATTTGCTGTTTAACCAGTTCCGAGATTTACACACAGTTTTTCCTGCGAACTTAAATTTGAGGCAGTCTTCTTCTGGACACATCTCAACGCATCGTAAGCACAGTAAACACTGCGATGTGGTCACATCGCCCCCTTTCATGTCGTAAACTTCTGTGACCTGTGTGGGGCAAACCCGTTTGCACACGCCGCATTTGGTGCATTTTTCCTCAACTTTTTCTAGGCGTACGCCTGAAATCCACTTGAATGGTGGAAACCTGTTAAACAGCGCAATTAAGCCGCCTAGGGGGCAGATTCTGCACCATGAACGCCTAAAGAAAAACGCCGCCGCCGTAACCACCAGTAGAATTGCTATGTTCAGAGAAGTCAGGTACTGCCCCAGCTGCCAAAAGTCTCCCTTGGTTGTTTCAGTCATCCATTCCCATTTTATCACGCCCAGCGAGCCCTGAGCTAACAGGCAAAGGGGCTTCATGGGGCAAACTTGACAGAACGGCGCAGAAAGATACTGGTACACAAAGCCGCCGTTTTCAGTGCCCGGCACCAACTGCGTGCCCGCTATGGCTTGAGCACCAAACACCACGCTGATTAAGAGAAGTAAAGCTAAAATTACATAGCTAAACTGGTGGAATTTCTCATTAAAGTCTTTGGAAAAATCCCTGTGTTTTATTTTGAAAGCTTTACGTAGCCGCGTGACCACGTCAAGGTATAAGCCGAAGGGGCAAACCCACCCACACCACCACCTGCCTAAAAGAACTGAAGCTAAAATGACTATGCCAAAAACTATGGCTAGCCGCTCTAAACCCGGCAGAATGTAGTCTACACCCCAGCCGTGCTCCACGTTCCAGAACGGGTAAATGTAGGTTTGCATCTGCCACAGCGGACACGTTATGGTTCTGCCACAGGGGTACCAGCAGCCGAAAACAGGAATCGGCAACCCATCCGGCAAAGGCCCCAACGTGTCGGTTCCTATCAGGAACTCGTGAGGCGCAATTTGTTCAGCTGGCACAGGGATGTTCTGGTGGTCAATGAACACGCCAAAGAAAATCAGAAACACAAACAACACCTGAACAAAGAGGCGAAGTCCGCTAATCTTGCGTGTCTTATTTCTGGTGCCAACCGCTAACGCTACCACGCCAACGCCCAGCGAAGCGGCCGCCGCAGCAAACACTGCATAGTTGAGTTTGAAGGGCGGAAGTGGGTTAGGCGTAACCGGCGTAGATTGCGGGTTAGGGTCAGTGACATTCACGTAAAGCCTGTCGCTTATGTGCCCGTAAATGGGAAAAATGTTCCAGAACCCCGCCATATCCAGCTTCTGCGTTACCGTAAACAACCCTGTCTGGTTATCAGGAACAACGTATTGGTCTATCCACGTGTAGTCAGGGCGAGTGAAGGTGACGCGTATGGTGACGTTGTCGGCAGGAGGACAAATCTCTCCTACAATGGTGACTTCTTGGTTGATAAGAACTTGAGTGCTGCTTATGTTCGCGGTTATGCATGGGCCATAACAGGGTTGCGGCGGTTTGTTTAGACCGCTGCCGCCCATGTGTGACTGCTGGTTTAAGCCCAACGTAGCTGGTAGTATAAGCGTCAAGAAAATGGTGATGACGCTAACCGCCATAACCACGTTAAACAGTTTATTCATCGTATATCGCCCTTTAAGCTGTGGTTGGAAACCACAGGTTTGCTTGGGCTTATAGTGGATAAAATGTTTG
>JBNVCD010000018.1:10863-14039 GCA_050410875.1 Bathyarchaeia archaeon
GGTGAACAGAAAATTTGAAACTGAAAGTTGCACCTTTACAAGTAGGCGTTTTGTAAAGAACGCCCCAATTAAGCTTGTGCTCTTCTGTTTGGCGTGGATAATTCTAAAACTTGAGGGTTTTCAACTGCAGTTTTAGTCCTCCCAGAAGCGAGTGTAAAAACAGGCAGTTGCGAGATTTTGGCAAGTCTTATATACAAAGACTAATAAACGAATGGGGCAGAGAGACTTTTTGGAGGGAAAAAATGAAACCCCAAAAAAACAAGTGTTTAATAGCGATTATGCTGACCCTGATGTTGCTTTCTTTGCTGGCTAGTTTCCCTTTAAGCAGCGCTGCCGTTTTTGAATACGACACCTACGCGCACACCATAGTTTCACCTGACGTCGTTGGCGTCGGACAAACAGTTGTTGTATCCTTCAGAATCGATAAAACAGTGCCAGGCGGAACCGTTCTGGGGCCTTTCTGGTCAAATTTTGTAGTCAAAATTACCCTGCCTGACGGTACGACCACTGAGCGAAGCGGCTTAACAGCTGACGCGACGGGCGGTTCATGGTTTACCTATACGCCTACCATGCAGGGGAAATACTATTTCCAAACAGTGTTCCCCGGCCAATGGGTCAACTCCTCGACAATTCAAAGGTGGTATCGCCCCAGCACTAGCGCAAAAGCAGAGCTGACGGTTCAAGCTGAAAAAATCGCGCCCTACCCCGAGGTGCCTCTACCCACAGGGTACTGGACTCGCCCCATTAACGCTGAAAACAAAGGTTGGTGGCGCGTTGCTGACAATTGGCTTATGACGCGGTATGACGCTTCATATCCCCACTTCACCTGCACCGACACATTCGCTCCCTACACTTCTGCGCCTAACAGTGCACACGTACTTTGGAAGAAGCCTATAATTTTCGGCGGCATCGTAGGAGGTCCCTATGGCGACCAGACCTACTACACCGGCTTGTCGTATGAGCAGCACTACGACCCCATAATAATCAATGGCAGAATAATCTACGGCTATCACCACCCAGGCTCCTCAGCTGACTGGTTTGGCACCTACTGCTTGGATTTGTACACGGGAGAAGAAGTGTGGTTCCTCAACAACACCCGCATCCTCATTGCGCAAGCGTTCGCTTACGACTCAGGAAACGAACACGGCATAGTTCCACACCTGTGGAGCATGACAGGCGCGGCTACAAACACCACCATGGAGATGTACGATGCTTTCACGGGACGCTACATTCTCACCGTAACAAACGTAACCTTAGGGTCAACAGCAAGGCGCGGCGCCATAATCTTTGGACCAAAAGGCGAAATAATCTCCTACGCCCTCGACAACGCCAGAAGCCGCTTGACAATGTGGAACTCCAGCTTAGCCTTTGAACGAAGCGGAGTGATAAATAATCCCGCCATAACTGGAACAGGCATCGAAGTGTACAGTCCACGTGTGGGCCAAATCATAAACGGCAATCTAGGCATCCAATGGAACGTTTCCATTCCCCGCATGACAGGCGCTCAAAGCATCTCTCAAATCAGCGGTGGATACATACTGGTCAGTAACTGGTCTCAAACCTACAAAGAAGACCCCTACGAGCAGCGACTCTACCCTACCACTTTGCAGCGTCTTTCAAACGGCAGCTACCCTGACACACTTAATTATCTGTGGACTCAAACGCGAAACGTCTACATGGCAGCCTACAAATTCAGCAACATCGACGAAGGCGTCTACGTCATGTTCGACGAAGGCCGCTTAACATACCACGGTTACAGCGTTCAGACAGGTCAAGAAATCTGGGTTAGTAATCCACTGCCTCCTGGCTGGTCAATGTTCTCAGGCTACATGAACCACATAGCATACGGCAGACTCTACACAGTAGGCTACGACGGACACGTGCGAGCTTACAACGTGACAAACGGGCGACTCTTGTGGGACTACTACTTCGGCAGCGCCGGCTACGAAACCCCCTATGGCAGCTGGCCTGTCTACAGTGGCTTCATAATAGCCGACGGTAAAATGTACCTAACCAACGACGACCACTCCCCCGACGCTAGCGTGTGGCGAGGCGGCAAACTCTGGTGCATCGACGCCTACACAGGTGAATGCCTCTGGAACATTTCAGGTTGGATGCGACACGGAGCCATATCTGACGGCATCTACACAGTGCTGAACTCTCTAGACGGGCAAGTGTACACCTTCGGCAAAGGACCAACAACCACAACTGTTAATGCGCCACAAGTGGGCGCAGTCAAAGGCGCGCCCGTAACAATCACAGGCAGCGTCACTGACCAATCGCCAGGACAAAAAGGAACACCCGCCATAGCAGATGAATGGATGAGCGCTTGGATGGAGTACCTGCACATGCAAAAACCCAAACCTGCCAACGCAGTCGGCGTACCCGTAAAGTTAACTGCCATCGACCCCAACGGCAACCTGCAAAACATAGGTACCGCTACCACAGATTCCAACGGCAACTTCGGCATAATGTGGACACCCCCAGTTGAAGGCCTATACAAAATTGTAGCGGCCTTCGAAGGAACCAAATCCTACGCCGCATCCGACGCAACCGCCTACATGGGCGTCAGCGTAGCACCAGCAGCTTCACCAGTACCAACCTCAACTCCTCAGCCAACAACACCACCCCCAACACCTACAACACCCACGCCTACAGCTTCACCTTCAACTATCCCACTGCCTGAAGCTGCCCCTTCAATGGACACCTACTACATATTAGCCGCCGTCGCAGCTGTTGCAGCAATCATAATAGTTGCAGCCTTTATCCTACGGAAAAAGCAATAACCACACCTTTTTCTTTTTTTATTTTTTTTACTACTTTTCAATTAAAGTTGATTGGGGAGTTAATGAACTACGGTAGGTTGAAACATGACGTTTCCTTGTACTGAAGTCGCGCAGAAACTACTAGTTGGGAGCGTTAAAAGTAGACGTGAATGTTTTTTGTGTTTTGTGAGGGTGAAGAGGTTATTGGAAAAATTGGTGCTTCGTGAATTACTTTGGGTGTTGTACTGTAAGGTTTATTATAGCGAGTTATATGGTGATTATATGGTGGCAATAATGACCAGTGATGAGGTTACCACGATACAGCTTAAGAAATCTGTAGTTAAGGAGCTGAAAAGCCTCAGGAAATATTCTAGAGAAACCTACAATGAGACCATTTCCAACCTGATAAAG
>JBNVCD010000018.1:14049-15002 GCA_050410875.1 Bathyarchaeia archaeon
AATCCCATGGTCAGAGGCAGTATGATGAGTTCCTTCACAGGGTTCAGCAGGCAAAGATGCGTGAGTTGTGGGACAACGTTGAAGATGAGGCTTGGGAGCATGCTTAAGGCTGGAGACGTCATCCTCGCATGCGTGCAGTTCACGGATGCTGCTGAGGTGAAGATTAGGCCTGCTGTGGTTTTGTTTGAGGAGTTGGGAAATGTTGTTGTCGCTGGCGTAACTAGCAATCTTAAGATGAAGGGAGTTTCGCTGTCCAAAAGCGAGGGCGCCGTCAAAGACAGTGTCATAAAACTAAACTACATCTTCACAATCTCGGCTGAAATGGTCTACAAGGTTCTATTTCCCTTAAGCAAGGAGAAAAAGCAGTTGATATTTGACGAGTTATGCAGAAGACTCGGTAGGCTTACGGATTAGCCCCGTTGTCTATGTCTTTTTCTGAGAGTAGCAAGTATTGGGAAAAAGGTTGCTTCTTTGTTGTCCGAACTAAATCTGTATCGAAAGCCGCTTTAAGTTCACTAGGTGAAAGATCTACTGCAGATCAACACTATGAATCTATATAACCGTCCAAGGGACTCTTTCTATGCCGGATGAAATTGTGTTGGTTGACGATGTTATTAGTTGTGGCGTAGCTCTTTTAGGATGTTCAAATCGATTGGCATATGTTTTCCGCAATGTCGCATACGAGCGTTTGCAGCAATGCGAAAGATTATCAATCCATCCAACCGAAGTTGAGGGTGCCTCTTTACCTTGTATTGGGACAATTGACCTGGTTGCTACAGGAGCCACTTTCAGACGACCCTAACCTCGTTCTGTACAAGGTTAGCTTACAATTCAAAGGCTTTGAATGCATTGCAGAAATAGACGGCGACAGAGTCTTCAGGAAGCGAAAGTAGTCTTATATGTTCCCAGTTAATCTTTTATGGCTTCTATGAGGCTCATAACGTTCCACAGTT
>JBNVCD010000190.1:0-2220 GCA_050410875.1 Bathyarchaeia archaeon
TAAAAATCCTCAAAAACGCCGAAGCAAACGCAGAAAACAAAGGCCTAGACACCGACAAACTCCGCATAATCCACACCGCAGCCTACCCAGGCATGAAAATCAAACGCTACACCCCAAGAGCACACGGCAGAGCATCACCAAAATACGAAACCCTCACCCACGTCGAAATCGTCCTAGAAGAAAACACGGCGCAAGGAGAATAAACATGTCCATAGTCAAACGATTCATATCAGAATCCATCAAAAACACAGAAATCGACGAATTTCTGCAAAAAAAACTTGAACGCGCCGGCTACGGCGGCGTCAACCTCTCCAAAACACCCCTAGGCACACACGTAGTCATCTACGCCATGCGCCCAGGCCTAGTCATCGGACGCGGAGGAGAAACCATACGCGAACTCGCAAGCATACTAGAACAACGCTTCAAAGTCGCAAACCCCCAAATCTCCGTTTCCGAAATCGAAGTCCCCGAATTTAACGCACACGTCGTCGCCTCACGTGTAACCGCAGCCCTACAAAAAGGCATCCACTTCCGCCGCGCAGGCTTCTGGGCAGTAAACCAAGTCATGGAAGCAGGCGCACTAGGCTGCGAAATCGTAATAAGCGGCAAACTCCGCACAGAACGTGCCCGCTTCGAAAAATTCCGCGCAGGCTACTTCCCAAGATGCGGCGACCCCGCCCTAAAATACATGCGCAAAACCGAAGCACACGTCCTCCTCAAACCAGGCATGTTTGGCGTAAAAGTAAAAATCATGCCTCCAGACGCTCAATTTCCCGACAAAATCAAAATTAAAGCTCCCTCGGAACTTCCACAAACTTCTGAGCCCGAAGCAGAACCGCTCCCCAAAGAACAAACTGTAACCGAGAAAAAAACAGAGGTTACCGCTGAAGAAACAACAGCAAAACTTGCAGAAACAAAACCTGAACTAACTCAGCAAACATCACAAGAAAACAGCGCTTCCAACGCAGCAAACACGGAAGCAGCGGCTAAAACCGAAAAAACCCCTCAACCAAACGAAGCTAAACCTGCGGAGGCACTAAACTAATGCCGATCATGCGTCTCAAAGAAATCGCCAATATGACATCAGAAGACCGCGCAAAAAAAATCCGCGAACTCAAAGCCGAACTCTCACGACTAAGAACAATGATCAACGCAGGAGGCGCAGTGGAAAACCCATCACAAGTACGAGACATCCGCAAAACAATCGCCCGCCTACTCACAATCGAAAACGAATACGCCAAAGGCATCCGAAAAACCGACGCCAAAGTTGACGCAAAAAAAGCTAAAGTAACCCAAAATAAGAAACCCAAGGAGCAAACATCCACATGAAAGTCACTCCTGAAATAATCAGCCAAGAATTCATCGGCACACAAAGCCAAGTTGCCCAAAGCTCCCATGCAGGTTACGTAGGCATCTCCGGCAAAATCATAGACGAAACAAAAAACACCTTCCTTATCCAACATGAAAACGAAACAAAACGTGTAGTTAAAGACGTAGCTGTTTTCCACTTCACATTTTCCGACGGAACAGTTGTTGAAATAGACGGCAAACTCCTTGTAGGAAAACCTGAAGACCGCCTGAAAAAAACAATCAAGAGGTTATGGTAATGTCTCTACTATTCAAAAAACCCAAAAAAACATGCGAAGACAAAAACTGCCCCTTCCACGGCGCGCTCTCAGTGAGAGGCCGCGTACTAGAAGGCACAGTTGTCAGCGCAAAAATGGACAAAACCGTGATTGTAGAACGCGAATACATGCAATTCTCCACAAAATATGTAAGATACGAACGCAGACGTGGGCACATACCCTCACACAACCCACCCTGCATAGAAGCCAAAGAAGGCGACCGCGTAAGAATCGCCGAGTGTCGCCCCATCAGCAAAACGGTATCCTTTGTCGTAGTAGAAAAAATGGAGGCGAAGTAAAAAATGGCAGCGAAAGCAAAAGGCAGAGGTTTAGTCGCAAAAGGTATGCTTGCACACGGACAAAAACTCTCCCGTGGACTCCTAGCAGGATCCATTCTGCGATGCGCAGACAACACAGGCGCACGAAAACTCCGCTTAGTTCAAGCTAACAGCTACAAAGGCAGACTAAGACGCTACCCCTCCGCCACAGTAGGCGACAAAGTTACCGTTTCCGTCAGACAAGGCACCCCTGATATGCGCAAAAAAATATTCCAAGCAGTCATCGTAAGGCAAAAAAGACCATTCCGCAGAGTTGA
>JBNVCD010000190.1:2230-2453 GCA_050410875.1 Bathyarchaeia archaeon
GCGTGTGGGTTCAATTCGAAGAAAACGCAGCAGTCATCATTACGCCTGAAGGCGAAATGAAAGGCTCAGAAATCCGCGGGCCAGTAGCACGAGAAGCAGCCGAAAGGTGGCCAAGAATTGCAAGCGCCGCCAGCACAATAGTATAGGTGAAAAAAGAAATGCAAAACTCAAAACCCATAAAGAACCCGCGAAAACAGCGCAAAATAATCTTTAACGCGCCCGC
>JBNVCD010000190.1:2463-2737 GCA_050410875.1 Bathyarchaeia archaeon
TTCGAGGGAAAAGTTTCTCGTGTAGACCTCAAAAAATACCGAATTTACCTCGAAGGCTTAACCCGCGAAAAAGTTGACGGATCAACAATCCCTGTTCCACTGCACCCCTCAAAAGTTATGATCAGAAACCTAAACCTTGACGATAAAACACGGAAAGCTATCTTGGAACGAAAGAAACTTGTAACTAAGAAACCCGAAAAGCCTGCAAAGAAAACTGCCAACCAAGAAAAAACCGGCAAGAAGAAACCCGCTGCCGACCAGTCCGCTGCAACTA
>JBNVCD010000191.1:0-1212 GCA_050410875.1 Bathyarchaeia archaeon
CACGATTTCCGCACGCAAGCCGGGTAGTCATCGTGGCTTTTTAACCATTGAACAAGAAAAGCAGGCGTTTTGGGATCAGCTAGGTATCCTGTGCCAAAGTCTCCATATTCTTCTCTGAGAAGAGCAATTTCTCTGTCCCGCTCCACCTTAGCTACAATTGATGCCGCTGAAACGACCGGGTATGTTTTGTCTGCTTTGTGCTCAGCCACTATCCGAGTTTTAAAAATCGAAGCGTCTTGTATATGTCTGGCAAAGCGTTCTGCACAGACATCGGCGGCGTCAACATAGGCAATCTCTGGTTTTAATCGGTCAACTATTTCCGACATGGCGTTTGCTTCCAGCCTGTTCAGCTTATGTAGTTTTCGTTGGTTCTCAACGGCTTGATCAATTTGTAGCGGCGACAATTTTATGACGGCGAATTTGTCGGCGAGCCGAATTATTTCAGGAAAGAGCGCTTCACGTTTTTTTGCAGTTAAAAGTTTGCTATCTTTTACCTCCAACTGCTCTAGCAGAGGAATATTTTCTTGTTTGACAAGTATGCCTGCCACGACGAGGGGGCCAATTACACAGCCTCGTCCAGCCTCGTCAATTCCAGCAATTAACATGCGCTTTCCCCTTTTTTGTTTATTTTGTGATTAGATTTCAAATTTCTCTATGATTTTGCGCTCTTTTTCTCCTGTGATTTCTGCTACTACATGGAAGTATTTTTGGAGCCCTGAATTTTCTATCCTCGGCTTCAGTAACTCGTCAATTTGGAAGACGCCGGCGGAGTTTGACATGGTTATCTTGATTGTTATGGGTTTTGCTCCTTCTTCTATAACTTCTACTTTTTCAATGGAGAGCGCGGAAACTGCGTGGATATCGATTTTGCCTGCCTCAAAGGGGATTCTTGCCCGTCCTGCTTCCATGTCAAGGGCGTCGGCGATGCCCACGATGCCCGCCTCCACAGTTAAAGGTTTGTTTGTAGGAATATCCGGGTGTTCATGTGCAACGATTGAGTGCAACACCTCAGATGTGATTATTGCTTTTTCATCCGTTGAGTACACTGGGTTGAGGCATCTTTCAAGGAACTCCAAGGCGATCAAGCCGCTGTAGATTTCATGATGGTGCCTCATGACAACCATGCCTAAATCGTGAAATATGGAGCCTAAAACCACCACAACCTCTGCGTCCTCGTTTTTCATGCCGTAATTTTTCACGATGTTTGGTTTG
>JBNVCD010000191.1:1222-2725 GCA_050410875.1 Bathyarchaeia archaeon
TCTCTATGAGGATACGTAAGAGTTTCAGGGCGAGGTTTGCTACGATTTTTACGTGAGTTGGACCGTGATCAGTGTAGCCCATTCGGTCGATGGCCATGACGTTGCTGCATCGCCAGTACGTGTGCAGTTTGGTGTCTTTCTTGATTTGCTCCATGACCTGTTGAAGTTTAATGTTGCCCTTGTAGGGTATGTTGAAAACATATGACATGTGCATTCTACCTTTGATTTGTAATTGGTATCTCTTATAGAAATTTAAAGCCTTACACTGTTGTGTTAAGCGCTGTTTCTCTTCTAAAGCGTTTCTGAGTCACAGTTTGACTTTACTGACTTTTTCAAGTTAGTGAAACCGGCAGGTTCTCAGCTACGCTGCTGCTACGTGGCGCTGCAGGCTCCAGCTTTTTTGTTTGATGTTTGACTTTTAGTGTTTGGAACGGCGATTTTTAGATGAACATGCTTTTAAGGGAGTTCCTGTACTTTTGTTCACAAATATACGTAGAGATGTTGTAATGGGAAAGAAAAAAGTGCTCAGTGAAGGTGAACTTCATGAGATGGTTTATCCTTCGCAGGGTGACACGCTAGGTGTGGTTGTAAAACTACTTGGGTTTGACCGCATCTTGGTTAAATGTCAAGATGGACATGAAAGGTTGTGCCGCATTAGAGGAAAAATGAAGCGGCGAGTTTGGATACGTGAAGGTGACGTTGTACTGGTTTCTCCTTGGGACTTTCAAAGTGATGCCCGCGGCGATGTTGTGTGGCGTTATACCCAAGCGCAGGCTGATATGCTGCGTAAAAAGGGCTACCTCACAATTTAGAAGCTCTGCTTTTAATTGTTGTTGACTTTTAATCCCGGGGTTAACTGAGAAAACGTTGATGGAGAATGTTTATCCCTTTTTTGCTGGTAGGTTCTTAATCGTATGTCTCGGAAAGTGAGAGAAAAACTGGCACACCGCGAGAAACAAGTTGAGAGACGCGATAGAATGCTTATTCACGACTTCAAAACGGAACGGGCTACCATTGAAGAGGTGTTTGACCAGGCGACGTTGTTGGTTCTTTACCGCTTTTTAAACAGCGGCGTTATCAACGAAGTTAACGGTGTTGTGCGTTCAGGCAAGGAAGCGAGGGTTTACTGGGCTAAAAATAAGCAAGGTGAAGATTTAGCGGTGAAGATTTATCTTACATCTTCTGCCGAGTTCAAACGGGGTATGATTAAGTATATTGAAGGTGACCAGCGGTTCAAAGGAGTTAAACGTGACACCAAATCGTTGGTTTCTGCGTGGGCGCAAAAGGAATTTAAAAATTTGGAGCAGGCAGTAAAAGCCAAAGTGCGTGTGCCCAAACCCATAGCAGTAGACAGCAACGTGCTCATCATGGAGTTTATCGGGGAGAACGGTGTCAGTGCGCCTTCGCTGAAAGAGCAACCGCCGGAAAACGCGGAGAAAGTTTACCGCCAACTGTTACGCTACATGGAGAAGCTTTACCGTAAAGCTGAACTGGTTCACGGCG
>JBNVCD010000192.1:0-2166 GCA_050410875.1 Bathyarchaeia archaeon
ATATTGGCTTTTATAGGTACGATGAGGCAGCACCTTACAGGCAACATACTGACGGAGGTTGTACGTGGACAAATCATGGGCGTTATGACGCCTGCCGCTTTCGATTTGATGTGGAACGCGGTTTTCTTTGTTTATCCCTGGGAAAGGTTAGCGCTGATAATTTTAGCCGTAGTGGTGGGCGCACCCTTGGTGAGAGTTTTGAAGAAGTCTTTTTTCAGTTCCCACCCTCTTTCAACTCAGACGGTTACCAAAAAATAGGTTTCACCGTCCACAGGGTCACAACCTACCTTAAACTATTTTTTGAATAAACTGCTATCTTGGATGTACTCTTTTCCTGTTTTTAAGGCAATTTCAGCTTTTGCCAATTCATTACCCAAGTATGCAGCGTGGTCTAGCTTAGTAACTAACCCTAAATCTACGATTTTGGAGTAAATGTTTTCCGCACTTTCTCCTTTAATTATTCTTGAGGGCGTCTCCGTTTTTTCTGTATTGAAGTGTAGTGCAACAATTTTTTTTGCCTGTCGATCCACTAAAATTTTGAACATGCCGCCACTATCTAGGCTGTCGGGGCCACTTTTTTCTTTTGCTTCAATCACTTCGGCGTCTAACTCGAGTTTTTTGTTGTAGGGTTCTTCTCTTTTCAGTTTATCCTTTAAAACAAGCAGGTTTATGCCGAGGTCTTTGGGTACAGTGCCGCGTTTTTTTGACAGAAACATCATGTGCGACGCTACAACTTCTTCTTGAACTGAACCTTTGGCTTTGTCGCTTTTCTCTGTTGCCAAAATTATGCTTGCATCTACCTCTGAGGCGAGGCGGGCAAGGACAGCGTTGACTCCAATTGAGTCGGCATCTATTAGTTCTGTCACGTTGGAGACGCCGACGAAAAGGGGTATGTGGGGGTTTCTGTTGGCAAATTCGCGGTAGGCAACCATGGACTCCAAGATGTGTGAAGGCTCCAAAACTAGATCAGCTATGATTTTTGTTACGCCAAGTTTGTTTGCTTTTTTGATTACCTCTTCGAGGAAAAGCACCCGCTCTTCTGCCTTCTTTGGGAAGTAGCCTTCCTGCTGGTTTGTAGGGATAGCCACAACTGCAACGTCCTTTACAAAGGGAGCAATTTTTTCCACGTTTCCCGCGTCTAAACTTAAAACAAGATCTGCGCCTACAGAAACAGCAGCTTGAATTTCCTTTGGGTTTAAGGAGTCGATGCTCACCACGGTGTTGACTGCTTGCTTCACGGCCAAAACTGCGCGTTTAGCGTCTGCAGGGCGGCATTCACCTGCGATCATACCTACATCGATTATGCTTGCGCCCACACTTACAAAGTGTCTGGCAAGGCTTTGAATTTCCTCATTTGGCATCAACGCAGCGTCAACAATTTCCGCCATAACGCGCATAGGAAAATCTTTGCCAAACGCCAAATCTTTAATCGTCATGTTACCGGGTTTTTTAAGCAGGACGGAGCGCTTTTTCTCCACCTTTTCGAGTTCGTCTAGAGCTTTCTGCTGCAGTTTTTCTTTGAGTAATTCACAAGCAGGGGTTACCGTTGACAGGTTAACCTCGCTCATGAGGTCAAGCACCGCTGGCAGGTCAGCAGCGTACCGTGGACCCTTAAAAGTTGGAACACCTATAGCGTCAGAAACTGCTTTCACGTCGCCACGTACAAGTCCAGGCACAAGTACAGCGTCAAAATTTTTGGTTTTTACTTCTCTTAAAGCTCGGCTTATGGCTTCAGGAGTTAGAAACGCGGCTATTGGACTTTTTAAGGCAAGAACTTCTGTTTTGACTTTGCTTTTCAGCGTGTAGGTTTTCACCAAGTCTTTTGCAAGTTGACCTGTAACTAATAGTACTTTCAAGGTACGTCTTTCCCGAGTTGTTATTGCAAAATTTTTATGTATGCTCCCCTGTTGACGGCTTTGGCGGTAAAAACTTGTCCGCCCCACTTTCTATTCAAAAACTCTTGGACGCTTCTCTGGACTTTTTTTGCATCATCCTTTAGGAACAAGCCGTAGAGTGCTGGTCCCCACGAACTTTGCCCAACGCCATAGGCTCCTAGTTTTTGCAGGTACTCTATGTTTTCAGCGGCTGAGGCGTGGGTGTATCTTCCATGCTGCACACTGGCAAAGCTGTCGCCTATGGTGTTTTGTATTTGGGTTAAGGCTTCCC
>JBNVCD010000192.1:2176-2406 GCA_050410875.1 Bathyarchaeia archaeon
AATGTTTTTTTCTGCGAGAGCAGGCAACAACTTCATCATGATTAGGCGGCAGATTTTGCCCACTTCTTCCGCAGGCATGGATTTGACGTTTTGGAACGCTGCTGTTTCTTGGCTATTTGAGAAACCCTGTTCCACGTTAGGTATCGCTACTATGAAGCGCCACTCTTCAGGGAAGGGTTGGCGGAAAATCAGCGAGGGTAAACACTTGGGGTTTTTGGTGTCTTTTCCTC
>JBNVCD010000192.1:2416-2704 GCA_050410875.1 Bathyarchaeia archaeon
TTTTGCCATGGCTGTGGCAACTGCCAAAGCCAGTTGTGTTCCTGAACCTAGCCCCATATGCTCGGGGATTGTTTGCTCCACAGTTATGGCGGCGTTGGCTTTGATGTTGTAGGCTTCTTTGAATTTGTTGGCAAACGTCTGCACCAGTTCGGTTTTCTTGCCTTTCACAATCATCGTTTTTGACGGCTGCGCTTCCAAAATAACGTTTGGTCGGTTTATTCCTACGCCTAATCCGCCGTAGAGGCGACCAAAATCACCGTTTAAATCAATCAATCCAAAGTGAAGCCG
>JBNVCD010000193.1:0-707 GCA_050410875.1 Bathyarchaeia archaeon
GGTTCAAAGAGTAACCTCATGAAATTTGACAGCAGGTAAGGCATTGCGCCAATCACGTAGAACTTTTCGCTACTCTTGTTTTTTGCAAGGTCACCCCAAACGGTGAATAAAAACAGTGTAAAGAAGATACCCCACGCTACGCCATCAGCGCAAATGTAGAAGAACCAACCTAGCGTCGTCTGAGAAATGCCTAAAACTGCATAGCCGATTCCTAAAAATGCAAAGCCTACGATAAGCAAACGTTTGCGACCAAATTTATCTGCCAAAAGCCCGGCCAAAACAGCAACCAAGGCGCTAATGATAGTTTCAGCCATTAAAGAGAGTTGAATTAACATCGCCCCTTCTATAAAGTTGTTTAACACTGGAACTGTGAGATAATTGGTGAGGTTAAACATAACCCAAGGAAGAAGATACAGCATAAAACTGCGGTTAAGGAGAACGTCTCTGTAAGATACAAGGCTTTGCGTCGGCGTTGCATCATCGTTTAACTTCAACAGATACAGCATTATTAGACTTATCAGTTTAAAAGAAGCAAGGGTCAAGCAACTGTAAAGGACGTTTTCTGATCCAACTTGGGTAAGTAGAGCGATACTTAAACCGATAAATAAGAAAGTAACTCCGCCTATTGTAGAACGGTTACTGTGCTTTGTATTTGCAGCAAAATAACCCATTACTGTAGGCATACCTACGCCGAAGTAAACTCCGAA
>JBNVCD010000193.1:717-2703 GCA_050410875.1 Bathyarchaeia archaeon
CGAACAAAGTTGCAGTAACTGCAATGCTAATCATGGTTATTGAGGAAAATAATAAGGGCAACAAAGATACAAAAACGCCTGCAAACATCCAATATAACAGGAAAGTGCTTCTTTTAAGAGAAGCTATTTTTGCGCCTATAACTGCGGAAAACGCAATTCCAGCAATGTTAACACCAATTATAGCTAGCAAATCCTCAGGAAAAGAAGCTTTAACCATAGACACTAAAGTGGAGTACGCCAGAAAATACCATGCAAAGGCGCCGGCTACAAGAAGAGCATTCGCTAAATTACACCTCAAATTGTCGGTACGTTTAGCGAACACGCTGCTCAGCATACAAAGGATACATAATCAAGTTTACAGTTAAACATTGAGACTTCTAAAACTGAATTCACAATTCATGGTTATCCACAAAATTTTTATGTACACCTGTACAACAGCAATACAATAAAAGGAGAAGAGTAGAAAAATGAAAAAGACAAAAATTCCAACTCAAGTAGTAGGCTGGCTTTAAGAAGTAATTTCCTGAATATATGAGAGAGCAGCCAACGGAAAGACCAATAGGCTCTCTCGCACTTTTTTATTTTTTACAAAAGCTAATGATTCTTTCTCATTTTGAGCAAGCAGTGCCATGTCAGACGCCAATTTTTGCACAGGCGTCGCAGCTAACACTTGCTCAGTTACCTGCTCAAAATCGACGCGTTTGAAAGAAGATTTACGAATCAAAGGAAGCAGCTTCTCGTTTAAGTTAACGTCAGTCAACGCGTAAAGAAGAGGCAACGGCGCGTACCCGTGTTTTAACCTGTTTTTGAGTTCCTTGTAGGTTACTAAGTCGATGTATTCTTCTGCAATTGTGGATAATAACCCAAGATTCCGCCCAAAACATCTTAAACGCGTCAATGCAGTTTCATCGGCGTGCGCTAGAATTGCGCCTATCGACATGTTCATTTCAGTTATTGCAGCTTTCAATTTTATTATTGAATAAAGCTTCTCAGCAGAGAACAAGTCGGCAGCTCCTTTGAGGGTTATCTCCAGTGATTCTGCTGTGCTTAGGTCAGCATAGGCGTTAATCAGCGAACTGTAGACTGCGTCTTTTTCGTTTTCGGCGAGGATTCTGCATTCTTTTTCTAACCGCATAAAACCGTACATGAGCAGGGAATCGCCGGCTAGCATCGCGGTTTCTTTGCCGAATTTTCCATACACCGTAAGGTTAGACCCTTTTGATTTTGTTTGATCTATTATGTCGTCGTGGATATCGGCTGCACTCGCAATCATCATTATCGCCGCCGCTACGCCCACCGTGGCTTTTGCGTTTCCTCCAGCGGCTTCACATGAAAGGGCAGTCAACGCAGGAAAAATTGGTAAAGCAGAGTTTAAGGTAACATTGGCGAAGTACGTTAATGCTTGAGAGAGGGGACTGTCGTCTTTGGATTTTTCAAGCACCAACTGGCTTACTAAAGAAAAGGATTCTGCGCCTTTGGAGAAGGCAATTTTTCGCATTTTCTCTGCGTAATTCATCTGTGTGTACACCAGCAACAGCTTTGGACAAGTTGGCTTTTATTATCTTTGTAAATATTTAAGCAAGTACTAAAATAAGTCATAAACTGTGTTTTCATGTTTATTTAAGAAGAGTGAACTACCCACGTTTTGGGCAGCAGCCCCGATTAGAACTACACAGGCTTATGCGCATTCATCCTGTCGCCACCAAATGCCGCATAAACTGATAGATCTTTTATACTCAAGATTACAAACAGTATAAGCGGGATATTAATGGAACTTACAACGCTAAGCTATTTCGACTTAATAATTCAGATAGGAATATTTGTTGTGCTTGTTCTCGACTATTTTTTTATCCGAAAGAAGAATCTGCGGCAACATGGCGCAATTATGACTTCCGCATTCATTACGAACACCATATTGATTGTAGGGGTTATGCTTATTCCCTTTTTAGGTCAAAGTTCAGAAATTTTTAATAACATATTAGAAAT
>JBNVCD010000194.1:0-2686 GCA_050410875.1 Bathyarchaeia archaeon
GGGGGAAGATTGAACAGTTGCCCTTGTTGTAAAATTCCATATTTTTGCACCTGTAGAAGCATTAAGACAGTAAACATTTCGGTCATACGCGCCCAAGTAGAGACGACCGTCGATGACGGCGGCAGAAGAACCAAAAGCGCTTCGGCTAGAGTAGTTCCAGATTTTCTCTCCTGTTGTAGCGTTTAGGCAATATACGTTTCTATCGTCAGAGGCTATGTAGACATAGCCGTCAACTACTGAGGGGGAAGCCCAAATGACGTGTCGTGTAGTGTAATTCCAAAGCAGATTGAAGGTGGCAGGGGCGGTGCTGGTTGAGTAACCAGTATGCATTAAATCGTGGCGGAACATGGGCCAATTGTCCAGTGAAGAGTTGTTAGCGGAAACAGAGAAATTCCATGTATAAGGTAATACAGTGGCTGAAAAGATAAGGAGCAGAAAGAGTTTGGTGAAAAAACTTTTTGTAAGCAACATCATGCTTTCATCTGGCAGAGAAAGAGATGGTATTAATAAATTTAAATGTATTGACTCTGCCTTGGAACTAACGCTGACAAGAGCGCACCCGACGGCGTCGCGTTTAACCGGAGCAACGTCAAAACGTTAGATAACAATATTTAAATATTTACTTTTCATAATTTTTCATTGATTATGCTAAAAGTTCAAGATAAAAACAAGTTTAAAGCAAAACTTTTCAAAGCCCTCTCAGACCCCGTCAGGCTTGACATACTGGAGTTTATGCGTAACGGCGAAAAATGCGTCTGCGAAATAATTCCCCACGTGAAAATCATCCAACCCGTAGTTTCCCGTCACCTGAAGATTTTAAAAGAATGTGGCATTGTGAGTTTCAAAAAAGACGGCAACCGAAGAGTTTACTCGATAACAGACCCACGCATATTTCAGATTATTGACGGCGTATCGCCTGAACTTATCAGCGTGTTCACAGAAAAAATGCTGGAACAAATGTCATAAGTTAAAAACAATAGAGGAGGAGGCGACAAGTGGATTATCCACTTTGTAAGCATACAAACTGCATAAATTGGAGAGAAGGACGCTGCACGCTTAAAGAGCCTGAAAAAGTTGGAGATTCATGTCTGGATTACGAAGACGCTATGGATGCACTCAGACTAAAAGCTGACGCCATAAAAGGGACATTAGGATAAAAAGAAGAAAAGAGAAATTCTGTTTAGCCCTCGCCGCAGGCTAAGCCATACATAGCTTTGACGTAGTTTTGCGCGTCCTCTTTAGTCTTGAAAGGCCCATACGTGAAGTCATACTGCGGGTGGCTTTCTTTTGTCGGCGACACGTCTGACTCAAAAATTTCAGGTTTAGCATTTTGTTTAAACCCAATATAAATGCCCAAGTCCTCACCTCCCCTTGCGGTTGAAATGTTGTTGTGTTTGTTCAACCATAAACCTCTGAGTACTCCCCCAAGCTTTCTCTGAACTGCCTGTACGCTGAGAATTCACGCTTTGGGTTCTCAAACTTGTTCGATTCAAAGTTTAAAAAGACCACAAACAAATCACCTGTAGTCCGATGACGGTGTATCACAACAAAATCGGTGCGCTTTCTAACAAGCGGTTGTTTAAGAAATTTTGATTGGTGCATAAGGAACCTATAATTTGTTCCTTCTCCATTATCAAGCATATAGCTCATAGGCTGGGTGGTCAAGACGAGCACTCCCGCAGCGCTTTTTTAATCATAAAATGAAAGCATCCGTTGGACTTTGCGGCATAATTTTCACACATTGTTAGTTGCATACTCGTCATTTGCACAGCTAAAACAGGGAATTAACAACATATTTAAATATGTTACGAACTTCACCTAGTCTGGAAAGGAAAAGATGTCCACATCACAATTAGACAGAAGGCTGCGGCGATTAACAGACTCAAACATTTGCTCCTTCGATGGAGCCGCAGAATATGCTGAAGAACTCAAAAAGTTAGCAGACAAGAAAATCAGCAAAGACATAGCTCTCAAAAAGAGCAAACTCTTTAAAGCGTTAGCTGATCCAACGCGGCTGAGGATGCTGGGGTTATTGACCGCTCGAGAGATGTGCGTTTGCGAAATCATGGTTGCGCTGGAACTTACGCAGCCGACGGCCTCACATCATCTTAAGATTTTAGAGAACGCTGAACTAGTGAAGAGTCGAAAGGGAGGCAAATGGGTTTTTTATAGTCTAATTGACTTGCATAAAACTTTGAGTTTAATTGGATGATTATTTCAAGCAGGTTTTCAACAACATATTTAAATACCTAAATATGACAAGTAGGATTGCAGGTTACAGAAGCTAAAGGCGACGCCTATGGAAACCAGAAAAGAAGCAGAACAAACCACGCAAGAACGCTCCTTAGGCATTTGGGAGAAATATCTAACCCTCTGGATAGCAATATGTATTGTTGTAGGCTTACTTGTAGGCAGATTTTTCCCGGCGTTTGGCGAATTTATGGATTCGCTGAAATTTGCCAACCTCTCCATACCCATAGGTGTACTGCTATTCTTTATGATGTATCCCACTGTTTTGGGCATACGGTTCAGCGACATAAAAATGGCTTCAAAAAACCCCAAACCTCTTCTTGTAACGCTATTTGCCAATTGGGTTGTGGCACCCATCATCATGACTGTCTACGCTAACGTTTTTCTCGCAGGTAACCCTCAATACATCGCAGGGGTAATCCTGCTGGGTTTGTCG
>JBNVCD010000195.1:0-2684 GCA_050410875.1 Bathyarchaeia archaeon
TAAATGTTTCTGTATATTTTCTGTAAGTTTGTCCAACAATAACAATACTTTTACGCCAAACTTCTTGTCTTTAAACACACGTAAAGTTTACGTTTGACAACAACACAGGCTAGTTTAAGAGGCGGGGGTCACACCGAACTCCAGAAGGAACCGTTTAGCTGTTCAGGCAAGTAAGAAAGGGTTTTCCACAACCAAACCCACAAACGTTGCAAGAGAAAATCCCAAGTAGCGGGAATTGAAAGACTAAGCAATCTTTTGCGCTATTACTTATAATCTGCAGCATCCAGTTAAATGTTAAAAAAGTTGAGGTATAGTTAACCTTCAGGAGAAGGTTGTGCTAGTTTGCCTGTGGTGTATGTTTACGTCTTCTTTTTATAATAACTATTGCCGAAACGGCTGCTATAACTACTAAAATTACCGCTACGGGTAAGACTATATTGAATGCTTGTTTCGTTTCTGATGGCTTTTCTGTTGATGTCCTTTCTGTGGGTGCTTGGTAAACTATTTTTCCGCCAACTATTGTTGTTTCCGCTCTCATGTCAAGTAGCTTGTCTGCAGTGATTGAATACGGGTCGTCTGACCAGATAACTATGTCTGCGAGTTTTCCTTCCTCTATTGAACCGCGGCTTTCTTCTTGGTGTGCAAGGTACGCTGACCCTATAGTGTGAAGCCGCAATGCTTCTTTCACTGTGATGCTCTCTTCTGATCCTACGACTGTGCCGCCGAAAGTTTCCCTTGTCACTGCACTCCATATTGTTCGACGCGGGCTTGTGTCAATTGTAGTCGGGTAGTCACTCCCAAACCCGATGGGTATGCCCACCTCCAAAGCAGTTTTCACAGGGATCAGATGTTTT
Source organism: Bathyarchaeia archaeon (assembly GCA_050410875.1). Classification (GTDB taxonomy): domain Archaea; phylum Thermoproteota; class Bathyarchaeia; order Bathyarchaeales; family Bathycorpusculaceae; genus JADGNF01. Next base: position 855 of record JBNVCD010000195.1, read on the forward strand.
GCTCTTTCAGGGCCAAATGTTAAGGCGGCGCCGTCGCCTCCATTGTAAATGAACGTCGGTTGTAGAGAGAGAACAACCCCTAATGCTTTGGCTCTTTCTATTGACTCTCTGCCCGGCGATACCAACACGTGCTCAATTCTGTGGCGGTGGTCTGCTCTGGGGTTTTCTCTGAGGGCAGCTTCGATAGCGTCAAGAGTGGCATCAAAGGCTTTGTCGCCTATAACGTGAATGGATAACTGTAATCCTGACGCATGGAGCATGCTTACAACACTTTTAAATTCGTCATATGGAAAGGCGAGCATGTTTACTTTCCCGTTGTGTGGCTCATAAGTGTACGCACTGACAGCTGTCCCATCTATCTGCAGTTTCCAACCTTCAAATGTAACCATCCTGCCGCGGTATGGCTTAGTCAGGTTCAAAGAGGCAATCAGGTTTAAGGCGGCTTGCGCTTTTGCCTTGCTACTAATATGTAGGTACAAGCTTGTGCGGATGGGGAGTTCACCGCGGCTTTCCAAGTTTAAGAATGCTTTGAGGGCGTTTTGGTCAAGAATCCAGTTGTCATGAACCGTTGTTATTCCTTCCGAAAGGAACAGTTCAGCAGCATACTTGAGGCCTTCCTCCCGTTGCTCCATTGTAGGCTCAGGCACCTTCACCATCCATATCGCAGCATGATTCAACAAGAGCCCAGTGGGTTCTCCTGTTTCTGGATCTCTGTCGATTACCCCGCCTGGGGGATTAGGCGTTTCAGCTGTTATGTTGGAGAGGCGCAGTGCATAACTGTTAACCACAGCATACCAACCAGTGAGGTCTGTCAAGAGAACCGGGTGGTCAGGCGAAACAGAATCTAAATCCTCCTTTGTGGGCCACCGCTTCTCCCTCAAGTACAGTGGTAGCCACCCAGCGCCTCGTATCCACTCCCCCTTCGGCGTTGATTCTGTAGCTTCCTTAACACGACTGGCAATTTCAGCTATGGATTTAACTACTCCCGGTCTTAGGTCGAGTGAGTAATTCCCAACGAGAAAATACCCAAAATTAACATGCCCATGGGCGTCTATCAACCCCGGCGTCGCAGCTTTCCCTCCAAGATCTATTACTTCCGTTTCAGGACCTATGAGCGCCTCAACTTCGCTGTCTGCTCCAACTTTCACGATTGTGCCATTCTTGACGGCTACAGCCTGTGCGATTGTATCTTCCGCATCCACTGTTATTATCTTCCCATTGATAAGCACGAGATCGGCAAATTCAGAGTTGCCCTCATTTAGAAGCTGTGGTCTTACAAAACTCTGACTCAACGCTCCTGCTGACAAAAGAAAAATTAAAAAGAGCGAGTGAAAAACTCCCCTCACCCCACCCCACCAGCAGCTGGTTCTGCTGCTAGATTCTAATAAAATTTTCTATAATCCAAAAATTCCGTACTACACATGAGATGCAAATGCCGCCTAAGTGTTCAATTTTTCGCTTCAAACGATAACATTACATGGCAACAGCGTTGTTTCTCTGCAAGGTCAGTACCCGAACTATGCGCGATGCAAGTGTTAGCAATAAAACAGAATGATACGGCGGCAGTTGTGCCAAAATCAGCGAGAAAAAGAAATATGCAAATATTTCATGACAAGAATTAAACCAGCGGCAATCAGCGAGTTCTAATTGGCTTGTGCGGCATCTTGATCCTGCTTGCGCTGTTGAACACGCGCTCGCATATAGAGCGGTTTGAGGATAAGAGGTGTTAGAATCGTAGTTATTATGCTGAAAAGCATCATTCCCGTATAAAGATCGCTGCTAATCATGCCATGGGACAAGCCTATGTTGAGAATTAGCATTCCCTCCATT
>JBNVCD010000196.1:0-1065 GCA_050410875.1 Bathyarchaeia archaeon
GGTCATTTCCCCTTTAGTCATTGTCCCAGTTTTGTCAGAACAGATAACACTAGTGCTACCTAAAGTCTCCACGGCAGGCAACCGTTTAACGATCGCATTAACTTTAGCCATACGATACATGCCTATTGCAAGCGCACCTGTAACAATAGCAGGTAAAGCTTCAGGCACCGCCGCCACAGCAAGGCTAACCGCCCACAAGATCATATCAAGAACAGGACGCTGCTCCACAACTATGCCCACCGTGGCTACGCCAATACAGATAACCACTGCTAAAACGCCAATCAACTTGCCTACCGACGCCATGCGCCTTTCAAGCGGGGTTTGCTCTTGAGGAGCGGCTTGAACCATCTGGGCAATTTTCCCAAACTCTGTCTGCATGCCGGTAGCCGTTACAACCGCTTTAGCTCTACCGTAGGCAATGATGGTCCCCGCGTAAACCATGTTGCGCCTGTCGTTTACTGGTGTATTTTCTTTAATAGCAAAAACATTTTTCTCTACAGGCGCAGATTCACCTGTGAGCGCCGCTTCTTCCACTTTAAGGTTGAATGCCTCTACAAGCCTAGCATCCGCGGGAACCTTGTCACCCGTGTAGAGGAGAATTATGTCGCCGGGCACCAGTTGACTAGCAGGAATTTTTTCTTCCTTGCCGTTACGGATGACCGTAGCTGTTGGTGCAGCCATACGTTTTAGGGCTTCCACAGCCTTTTCGCTACGGTATTCTTGGGTGAAACCTAAAACTGCACTTGCAATAACTATTGCAATAATTATTAGAGCATCAACGGTTTCACCTACAACCAAAGATAGCCCTGTAGCAATAAGAAGAATTATCATGAGTACATCTGTGAATTGGGACAGGAAAAGTTTGATAGGAGACTTGCCCTTTTCCTTTTTAAGCTCGTTGGGGCCATACTGAACTAGCCGTTTTTGAGCCTCTTCAGAACTTAATCCTTGCTCGCCAACTTTAAGCTCATTTAAAGCTTCATCAGCGGTTCGTGCATGCCAAGCTTGTGACATAAGATTACTCCTGATTGGGCTAAAAATAGAATCAAACCCTATTAGGTCTTT
>JBNVCD010000196.1:1075-2674 GCA_050410875.1 Bathyarchaeia archaeon
TGCATATTCCACATTAGATTATGCGGAAGAACTCTGAACACAACACAAAAAATTTGAAGGAAAACAATAAAGAAAAAAGGAAAAGAGGAACTGATTGATTATTCTTTTTTGTTTTCGTCGCTATCGGAAGTTTCGACTGGGGAGGTAGGTTCTTTTACGGTAGAAATCGACGCCGGCGGCGTTTCTTCGCAAACCTCGGGAGCGGCGGCGATTTCTTCTGTAGGCGCCACTTCGGGCGCTTGGCAAGGGTTTTCCGTAGCAATCTCCTCCACTACAGCAGGGGTTTCCGCCTCAATTACCTCTTCAGCAACTTCAGTTTCATCTATCGTAGGTTGGTCGGCAATTACTTCGTCAGCAATTGGCGCGATCTCTTCAATTGTTGGCTCAGCTACCTCAACTTTGACTTGTTCTACAGGGACCTCTACCTCAGCCTGTTCTACAACTGTTTCTTCTACAGTTTGAGCAGTTTCTTGTGGAACCTCAGAGGGTGCAACATCTATTGTTTCTGCAACAGGTTCGGCGGCACCTTCTACAACAGTTGATTCTGCAACAGGCGCCTCCTCTATTGCGGGAGCAGAGGCTTGTTCTGGAGTCGGAATCGGCGCATCCACAATGGGTTCAGGCGAAGAGGGAACTTCAATGTTTGCGGCGGGCACAACTTCAGCTTCGCAGGTTATTTGCGGATGAGGGGGCAACTTCAACTTGTGGTGAAGCAGCAACGGTAGGGGTCACTTCAAAAGATTTGGGTGTGCACAGCTGGTTTGTGGCTTCTTTGATGCTTTCTAGTTCATGTTTGGTCTTTGCTAGACCGTTAGATAAAAGCTCAATTTCCAACTTGTAGGTTTCTTCGTCTATTTCGCCTGCAACATGCTGGATTTCATAGTTTGCCAAAAGCATCTCTAAGGTTTTTATTTGATTCTCTAGCTCGTCGGTTTTCAGCTGCATCTTACTGATTAGTGCTTGCTGCTGCTTCTCAATTTCTGCAATGGCTACTGCTATCTCACTGTTAAATGAGTCGTACGTAGACTGAGAAATACGCCCTTTTTCAAGCAAATTGTCCAAAGCTTGCTTCTTTTTCTTAGCTAACTCATATTCTTCATTTAATCTGTTAAAGGAGTGTTTCCACGAAATCAATTTTAGGCACCAGCAATGTTTAGTAGTAAAATAGGAAATAACTTTTGTTAACATGTACATATATCGCTCACTGTTAGAAACAGAAAAGGCAAATCGGAAAATCGAAACCATACATTCAAAAAAGCACAACACAACAGTTACATATATAATTAAACATTGAAATTTTTCAACATCACAAAAAACAAAAAATTCATCAAAAAGGCTACTTCAACCTAAAATGTCAGGGCTTAAAATTAAGCCGTCAACTTAACTATTTTCTCAGCAACCCCTTGTTCGGCTAAAAACTCCACTTTGAACAAACATTAAATGTTACCTGCAAAGGAGAACCCTCTTAAAAGGCAAACTACGCATCTGAAGCTCCACACAACTTTATTTAAAGACCAAGAAACCCAACTTTTTTTCTTGAACCTTATCGAAACGCTAAAAAACCCCTTTTTGCACTATGAGCAACAGCATTTAGTTGTG
>JBNVCD010000197.1:0-2612 GCA_050410875.1 Bathyarchaeia archaeon
CCTTTACCTGTTACTACTTCAAAGAGGTATGTATCATAGTTCGGTGTAACGTAGGGTAAGTCGTCGTGCTGTTGTGCGAACACGCCCTCGGTTGCGGTGTACATTTCTATCACAGGCACATTTCCAAAGTATTTACGGAGAACAGGAGCGTATTTGAATTGGATTTTGGGCACACTTGTGCAAAACATTGCTTGCAGACTCCATAGGTCTGAGGGCTTTTTACCGTGTTTACGTTGGATGTACCTTGCGAAGGCTAGTATAACAGGGGTTACACCCATGGTTGCCGTCACGTTCTTATCCAGCGCTTGTTGATATGCCAGCTCGAAACGTTTTTCCCAGTCACTTCGGCCAATTCCTGAACCCAAAGCATCTATGTCTTCCTGCCGGGGCAACAAACTGACGCGGTCAAACATGGGGTTGATTCGAGCGTAAGTGCCTGAACTGTAGCCGTAAGTTTCTTTTTTGCCGTCCTTCTCTATGACGTGTACGCTGCTGGGAAAATTCAAGTTTAAGATGTTGCCCGTGAAAACATCAAAGTTCTGTTTACGTAATGCATAATGTACCAATGCGCGGGCGCCACAGGAAAAAATTTGTTTGAGGTGACTCTGTGTGGCTGGCAGAACCTTGGATTTACCTGTGGAGCCGCGAGTCATAACCCAACAGTGGGGCGGTTCAGGCAAGAACACTTGATAGTTTCCTGCTTTTACCTGAGCCAGATAGGGCAACAGCGCTTGATAGTCTATTATGGGAAAGCTTGCTTGGTACTCTTGAAGGCTTGTAAGTTGAGTTGCCCTGTGCTGTTTGCCGTAGTCAGTTGCCCCATATTTTTTGAGTAAACCAAAAAGGGTTTGTTGCTGAGCACCCTCGGGGTCACTGAGCGATTCATACCAAGGTCCAATAATGGGTTTGAGGACTTCGTTGACGCTTTCTACTTCAGGCAGCATAATCTTTGTACCTGCTGTTCCATAGAAGCTTGTTTCAATCTCCTTATATGTCTCTCCATACAATAGTTGCACCAACAGCTTCACGTTCAAATGTGATAAACGATGGCTGAATCAGTTCATGAAGTAGCAGAAAAAATTCGGCGACTTGAGGTGCAGGGTGCAAGAAATGTAGCTATAGCCGCCGTGAAGGCTCTTGAAATTCTCGCGAAAGAAACCAAAGCCAAAAAACGTGCGGACTTCCTTAGGGAACTTTACAGCGCAAAAGAGTTACTTTTTGCTTCTAGAGAAACAGAGCCTCTTATGAGAAACGCGGTACGCTGGGTTTTAAATCAAGTGGAAGACAGCGATGAGCGAGGCGTAAGCGAGTTAGCGCGTGTAGTTTGTGTGGGTTCCCAAAAAATCCAAAAGAGTTTTGAAGAGGCAAAAGAGCGCATAGCAGAAATTGGAGCGAAACGAATCTGCGACGGCGCAACGGTTCTTACACATTGCCACTCGTCTACTGTTACATACATGCTGAGTAAGGCGTGGAGCAGCGGCAAAAACTTTAGAGTCATATGCACTGAAACGCGACCTGCCTTTCAGGGCAGGCTTACAGCGAAAGAAATGCTTTCGTTGGGTGTGAAAACCACGTTTATCGTAGATTCGGCTGCGCGTTCATTTATGCATGAGGTTGACGTGGTGGTTGTGGGCGCTGATGCCTTAACTTCAGAGGGAAACGTAGTTAACAAGGTTGGCACGGGCACAATTGCTTTGTTGGCTCGGGAAGCGCGCAAGCCGTTTTACGTGGTATCAGAACTGTTAAAGTTTGACCCTGCGACGCTTTATGGAGAATACGAGAAAATTGAAGAGCGAAGCCGCGACGAGGTTTGGAAAGAGGCTCCTGCAGAGTTGAATGTACGGAACCTCGCCTTTGACGTGACGCCCCGCCATTTGATTCATGGAATCATCTGTGAAGAAGGAGTTATTTCTCCGCACGTCGTGGCGGAAGTGGTGCACAGGGTTTACCCTTGGGTTTTCCACTGACCCTTTTTAGGGGCGCCACAGCTCCAGTGCTGTCTGCAGTTCTTTGTGCGATTTTGCGTACTCGTCTAAACTTTCTCCTTTTAAGACCGCGTCGACTGCTTGCCGCATAGCTTTCGCTCCTGCAATTGTGCCGTCGGTGTGACCGTGGATTCCGCCGCCTGCTTGAATTACAACGTCTTTACCAAAAATTTCAATTAGTTCAGGAACCAGTCTGGGGTGCAGACCGCCTGAGGCTACTGGCATAACTTTGTTGTGTCCATGGAGAGTTGTCTTAAGAGCATGTATGTTCTCGAGGACTTCAGCTTTGGTTTCAGACATTTTGCCTACGACTGTTCCCACATGAAGTTGGTCTACACCTATAAGGCGGGAAACCGTAGCTATAACTTTCATTGCAATGCCGTGTTTGGGGTTTTTTGTTAGGGCAGCGTGCCCCGCTCGGTGTGCATGAATCACCAGCCTTAGGTCTTGGTCGCGTAGCGTCTGCAGTGCAGACCAGCCGCAAGTTAAAATGTCAATCATGATGTATTCGCCGCCGTGTTCTTTTACAAATTCGGCACGTTTGATCATGGTGTCTGTTTCGCCTGTGACGTTTGCCATGTAAACTTTTTTTTCGCCCGTTTCCGCTTCGGCTTGGTCTCGAGCCTC
>JBNVCD010000198.1:0-2350 GCA_050410875.1 Bathyarchaeia archaeon
GTTTCTTCAGTGCCGCCCTTCACTTTCGCCAACAACTCAGTACGTTTACTATGGAGAGTACCGACAAGGTCAGCGCCGTCATCTAATGTTATGGCAGGCGCAAAATCTAGCACCCTGTCGATGCATTTGTAGTAATCTTCAGTGTTTTGACCACGCCACGCAAAAACATGAACACCTTCCTCAGCTAACGCCGCAGCCACGTCGTCTTGAGTGGAAAGCGGATTTGACCCGCAGAGAGCAACAGTTGCGCCCCCTGCAACTAAAGTTTCAACCAAAACCGCGGTTTCCTTAGTTACATGAAGGCAAGCACCTAAGGTGAGCCCTTTAAAGGGCTTTGTCTTCATGAATCTGGCTTTAATTTGGGTCAGAACAGGCATATGCGCCGTTGCCCACTCAACCTGTAAACGGCCCTGCGGCGCTAAGGACTTGTCTTTAACTTGGAACTGATCCATTTTGCTCACTTCTTTTAGGAGAAGTGGGCAGACTAACTATTTAGAATTTGCTTTAATCCGCAAAATCAATTCAACACAAAAAGGAACGGCGTGACGCTTTGCTGGAAAAACTTATTTATTGCCCGTCTGAACCTATCAGACAGGGATAAGCTTGAAAGAACCTTTTGTCGAGTTCGTCAAAAAAGAGCTTGGGTCAAATGTTCTACTAATAACCTGCGGTTTGCCGGCAACTTGGAAAACTGAAACCTCAGAAGAGATCTCCAAAATCAAAGGGTACCCCATTCTTCGAAGTGACCTCATCAGGTTAGAAGTGCTCAAAAACGAGGACATTTTCGACGCTAAAGTTGCAGGAAACATGAACAAGCGGCTCTCTGTCTACGACGAAGTTTTCCGGCGAGCAAACGAGGTTGCCTCAAAAAAAGAAGGAGGGCTAATTTTGGATGCAACATTTGTTACTCAAGAGTTACGGCGGCGAGCAGCTGAAATCGCAGCAAAGCACAACATGACATTTGTGATCCTACAAACCAGCTGCCCTCAAGAGGTCTCTCTTGCACGAATCGCAAAGAGAACTAAAGAGAAATATGAATCTAACGCGCTGACACCTGAAGCATACCTTGCAAACAAAAGCAAATTTGAGCCTGTGGATCTGGATGACTTGAAGAAGAATTATCCAACACTTAAGGTTACTCATTTAATTGTGGACACAACCCATGATGCACCCCAAGACTGGTACGTAATCAGCATGGAAAAAAGAAACTAACAGAGTCAGTTTAGCAAATGATTATTGATTTACATATCCACTCCAAAAACTCCGACGGCAAACTTGCCGTCAAAGACCTCGTGAAGGAAGCCAAAGCCAGAAACATCACGTTCATGTCAATCACCGACCACGACTCCATTGGTTGCCAAAAACATTTCCTGCAACTAGCCCCCGCTGAAGGCATCACAGGCATCTCAGGCGTAGAGTTAAACGTTACTTTTTCGCATCCGCAGTACCACGAAGGAAAACAGGTGTCTTTGGATTTTCTAGGTTACCAATTTGATGTAGAAAACCCACAGTTAACACATAAACTACAGGAAATAGCGGAGTATCGGGAACAGCGAGCACAAAAAATTCTAAGCAACCTCAACGCTGAATTCCAAAAAGAAGGAATTGAAAAGTTAACTACTGCAGATTTCACGGCGATACAAGAATCAATTGACGGCGTACTGGCGCGCCCCCACATCGCAGATTACCTAGTAAAAAAAGGAGTTGTAAAGAGTCGGCAAGAAGCATTTGACAAGTACCTCGTGAAATGCGACGTCCCAAAGTTTCCACTCTACCTTCCAGAAGCCTCAAAACTAGTGCGTGACGCCGGAGGAAAACTTGTCCTTGCCCACCCAAACGACCCCCATGGAACTTCACTAGTTTCGTTAACTAAATCGCTACAGGAGCAAACAGCAATCGTTGAAAGCTCCATGTTAGACTACATTGACGGCGTAGAATGCTGGCATCCACGACACGACGCCGCATCCACGCAACACTACATCAACTTTGCTAAAAAACACAACTTGTTAATGACAGGTGGAAGCGACTGCCACCAAAAACCCATCGTCATGGGAACCGTAAATATCCCACGCTTCGTTGCTGAACAACTATCCTCAAGCAAGGCTCAGCTATAGACTTTTAGCGTACACACCCGCCAGTTTAAAGTACGCTTTCGCCTCCTTTGCCGCCGCCCTTTTTTCTTGGACACTTATGTTTGGATCGTTAAGTTTAAAACTCAAAACCTTGCCGCGAACATACGCTCTGTAGCATTTGTAGAAGGGCAAAAGAGCAGGTAACTCAGAATCACCTGAACATTCAACGTATTTTTCAACAAAAAAGCTTGCCAAATCAGGCCTATTTTTGAACTCTC
>JBNVCD010000198.1:2360-2607 GCA_050410875.1 Bathyarchaeia archaeon
CCAAAAAGGCTACGTCTGAGGCAACATCAGAATACCTAAACCGCTCATTGAATTCAATAGCGTCGAAAATATAGATTTTATCAGCAACAAAAATGTTGCCTGAATGCATGTCACCGTGGCAATCTCGAATTTTACCTTCTGCCACTCTCTTCTCAAAAAGAGGGCCGCTTCGCCGACTAAAGCTTCGGATTCCATCATGGATAGACCTGAAAAGCCTCATCGATATCGTTTTTCCCACAAACTCTTC
>JBNVCD010000199.1:0-2603 GCA_050410875.1 Bathyarchaeia archaeon
TTGCCGTAGCGTTGGTAATTCCGTTTACGTTTGTGGGCGAGCAGTACTTTGGCTTTGTGCAGCCGCCTCTTGCTTTCTTGGCGGTGTTGGTGGTGCTTGTCGCTGTGTATTTGGTGGTGGCGGAGGGCGTTAAACGGTGGTTCTACAAGCGGAATCTTTACCGCATCGAGCAAGTTTTGATTCCTAAACGCCGTGCCTTTTATCTGAGTCGAAACGCCCGCTTAGTGCAGGATATAGTGGCTGTGATTTGCCTTCGTGCTGAACACGAATTCTCCTTGGAGTCTCTTATAGAGGACCTTCAGAGAAGCGTTACCCACCCAGTTGATGCAGATCAAGTTCTACAGAGCTTGCAGCACCTCAGACGCGGCGGCTTAGTTGCTGTGGACTGGCACAGGCACGTCGTTAAACGGGAAGGTCCCCTGAAAGAATACGTCAAGAAGCGGGTGGTGGAAAGCGACATGTGGCCTATGGTGTTTGATGACTGGCTAAAAATCGCCCGGGCAATTCAAGACCGCTACGGCAAAGTGAACGCGGATTTTGAGGAGTTGCTGTCTCCAAAGCAGTATACTCAATAAAAGTTGTTATGCGACACTGCGCCCGAAGTTGAATAATGGTTTTATAGTGCAGACCTAAATAGTTGAGTATTAACCAGTTTAAAGTGACTCTGCTTGAACCTTAGTAAAGCCGCATCCGTTGCAGCTCGTTCTCTTATGCCAAACAAGCCTCATCATGCGCAGTGGCTCATAACCCGCAGATGCAACTACCGCTGTGTAGGCTGCAACGTTTGGGGTGAACAAGACAAAAACGAGCTTTCCGCAAGCGAAATAAAAAAGGGCCTAGACCTGCTCAGAAAACTCGGAGTAGTCGAAATTGTGTTTTCAGGCGGAGATCCGCTGCTTCGCGACGACGCCGCCGAAATAATCGAGTACGCCTCCAAACATTTTGTGACCACCGTCTACGACAACGGCAGCATGGCAGCAAAAAAGGTTGATGCCCTACGCAACGTCGACTTTGTCGCCATCTCTTTAGACAGTCTAGACGCTGCAAAGATGGACTACATAAAAGGCGTCAAAGGCTCCTTGGAGAAAGCTCTCAACTCGATAGAGACGCTGAGGCGTGAAGGCATAAACGTCGCCGTGACGCCTACGATTTCCCAGAAAAACCTCTACGAGATCCTTGACATAACAAACCACTTCACTGCGCAAGGCATTCCTGTCTGGTATTGCCTCTACTCTTTTGACATGTCCACAGATGCGAATCAACTGTTTAGAATCGGCAAAGTAAACAACGAGTTTTTGATAACCGACAAGCAAGCCATGGTTAAGCTGTGCGACTCGCTTTTGGAGCTAAAGAAAAAGAACAAAAACATACTCATGACCACCCAGCTGTTAAAAGCCCTGCGAAGCCTCTACGCCGAAGACAAACGCACCTGGAAATGCCGCGCCCTCCAAAACTTCCTAATAGTTGACCACCTAGGCCGAATAGGCGGCTGCCACAGCCACAACTTTGCAGGCTCCGTTTTCGAGCTGCCTAAACTGTGGAAAACCCCAAAATTCAACGAGCTACGCAAACTCTACCGCCAATGCACCCAATGCACATACCTATGCTACATTTTCTACTCTCTACACGGCGGTCCAGCAGGCAACCTCTCGTTGGCTAAGCAGCAATGGCGAAACGCAACCTTGCTCCTGCAAAACCGCAAGCACTAGCAGCCACTTCGCCTACAAGTAAACAGCCCTGGCTTAACCCAAACTGCGCCTTAACAGTTCTCTCTTCTGTTTCCGCCTTTGATCTCTTCAGTTTGCCCTTCTGAAAATTCAGCGTCTGACACGTCGTTGCCGCATAAACGAGGCGGGTAATCCTCAGTTGTAGTTACTCTTCAAAATAGCTGCTGCCCAAGCAAAACTTTTGTTGAACAATGTACCTGTGGATGGCATTGCCGCCTTCAGGAACGATTTTGACGTCATAAACTTGAAGCAGCCTAATTGACTGTTATCCGTTTGTTTGCTTCTCTAATCTTTATTTTAGACTGTTGATGTCCAGTTATAGGCATTTTGCGGCGGGGTCATGCGTCTGTTTGCTTTTTGTCTTCCCTTGTTCTTTTGATTTCATAGTGAACAAGCGAGAAGAATAACGCTGAGGCGCCGATGAAGCTAAGCAGTAAATCAGTCATTTTTGTTCACCTCCCTCTAAAAAGTCTACTGGGTCTTGCTTGATCGGTTTGCTTTGGAGTGAATCTTTTGTTTCCTTGATTTTTATCACTCGCCCGCAGTTGCATTCAAATTCAGAGTATACGGCGTCCTTTCCGACATAATGACTGAACAGTTTGAAGAGTCCGTGGCAGCGGATGCAGCGGCACATCAAGCCTGCTGAGCTTTGCTTTGCTAAACCTTCAACCTTCAACATGTCGTTCAACTCACCAACATTTCCCACAATAAACGTTCAGTAAAATATAAATATTATCTATGAATGTTTGATTTTTTTACCAAAAACTGTCTATATGTGGGATATTTTTTGTAATAAATATACAAATGACTACGTTGAGTAGCCGTCTCAGTTTTAGAGGTACAAGCTTGTGGAGGCGCCGCTACCATCATGAAGCA
>JBNVCD010000019.1:0-339 GCA_050410875.1 Bathyarchaeia archaeon
CATTCCGCCCTCCGCTAAATCTTCAGAGGACTTGTCCACTCAGGATCAACGAACACTGCAAAGGTTAGATGAGATATTCTGGACAGAAATTGCCCAGATGCGTTGTGGAGAAGTTTTTTACAGGGTAAACACTATTGGAGGCGAACAAAAAGCCAAAGCCATCTGTGGCGCCGCAAAAAAGCTGCGTGCCCCACTTTCGGATGTAATGTACGTAGGCGACAGCATAACGGACGTGGAGGCTTTCCAAGCAGTGCGACGGAGAGGGGGGTTGGCGGTGTCCTTTAACGGTAACAATTACGCGGTAAAAAACGCGGATGTGGCAGTTCTGTCGGAGCATAG
>JBNVCD010000019.1:349-8737 GCA_050410875.1 Bathyarchaeia archaeon
CATAGCGTAGTCACCGCTGTTCTCGCAGATGTTTTCGTCAAAGGGGGAAAAGAAAAAGTCATCCAGTTAGCTGCAAACTGGAACCTTGAATACCTCAAAAGTTCTAGCGTGGATCCATCGCTATTGGATTGGCTTGTTGAGTTGTATCCTGCGGCTTTGCCCAAGGTTCAAATAGTAACAGCGGAGAATATGGAATCACTGGCTGAAGAGAGCAGCATGTTTAGAAAAAGGGTGAGGGGCGAAGCTGTTGGTAAACTCGGCTAAAACCTCAAAAATTGAAGACACCTACGCCGAAGCGTTTGAGGGCATCTTCTGCAGGGTGATGGTCACAGCTGATGATGAACAAACAGTCCGCGCCGCCGCGGAGGACGCCACCGCCACACCTTCGGTGGTTATAGGCAGAATAGAAGGCGGAGTTGAAAGGTATCTGAGCGAAAAAGAAACGCCGGATAAACGTAAAGGCGCCTTGTTACAGTTTTGGGCAGAAATAAACTCTAATAAACCTTTTTCGGAGTCTTTGCAAAAGTTCGAAAAGGAGTTATCTTACAGGATACGACAGGACATTTTAGTTAAACCGTTCACTATGGTTTTTGATGCGCTGCCAAAAGCTGAAGCTAAGCTGGATATGATGGAGCGGGTTGGACACTGCGGTGACGGCTACGAGCATGTAGAGAAGCGGTATGGGAGAGAGGTCATTGTGGTCCCGTTGATGGTGCCTGACTTTGTAATTGAGAAACAGATAGGTTACGCCCGCGGGGTAACGGGAGCAAATTTTTGGGTTATGTGTCAAACTAAAGAAGCCCTAAAAAAAGCAGGTGAAGAAGCTCTAAAAGCTATCCACAAAATTGAGGGCGTCATCACACCGTTTGATGTTTGCTCTGCAGGTTCCAAGCCTGAAACACGCTACCCACTTATTGGGCCAACTACGAATCACCTGTATTGCCCATCGCTCAGAAAGCAATTAGGCAAAACCTCTAAGGTGCCAGCAGGGGTCAACTATATTCCAGAAATTGTGATCAATGGCGTTAACATAGAGGCGGTCAAAGCCGCCATGAAAGCTGGAATTCAAGCAGTGCTAGATGTAGAGGGGGTGGTAGGTGTCTCTGCAGGAAACTATGGTGGAAAGTTGGGCGAACACAAAATTTACTTACGGGAGTTGTTCTCATGAGCGGGTTGGACGTCGTCGGCTTTGGCGCACTTAACGTGGATAAGCTTTTCAAAGTAAACCGTATCGCCCATGCTGAACAAGAAAGTTTCATCCAAGCTACCAGCGTGAGCTGCGGGGGTTCTGCAGCGAATACAATTGTTGGGTTGGCTCGACTTGGCTGCAAAGTTGGGTTTATAGGCAAAACAGGCTTAGACGGTGAAGGAGAGTTGTTGATTGAGGATTTCCTCACAGAAGGCGTTGACACGCTAGGGGTAGTCCGAGCCAAAGATGGTGAAACAGGCACCGTTATGGGCTTTGTTGACCAGAAAGGGCAAAGGGCACTTTATATAAATTCAGGCGTAAACGACACGATAACTCTTCGAGAGATACACGAAGAATATGTAGCGCAGGCAAAGTTTCTGCATTTGACGTCGTTTGTGGGTGAGCAAAGTTTTCAAACCCAAAAAAAGCTTCTTGAAACGCTCAAAAAATGCGTCAAAATCAGCTTTGACCCAGGAGCTATTTACGCTCAAAGAGGATATGATCAACTGGCATCCATCATAGAGAGGGCCTACGTTGTTTTGCCCAATATTCACGAATTGGAGCAGATTACGGGACAGAAAGACCCAGAAAAGGGAGCAGCTTTTCTACAGGGCAAAGGAGTCGAGGTTGTAGCGGTAAAGCTGGGCAGTGAAGGATGCTACGTGACCAATGGCTACGAGCACCATTACATTGAAGCAGTGAAGGTGCCGGTGGTAGATACAACAGGTGCAGGTGACGCCTTCAACGCAGGCTTTCTGTATGGCTTGCTGCATAAGAAGAGTCTTCTTGAATGTGGTAAATTGGGAAACTTTGTAGCGTCATGCTGCGTCAAAAAGATGGGCGCGCGTACAGGGTTACCATACAAGAGAGAGTTAGAGCTTCTTCGATAGGTAGTCTAGCAAACCATCGAAGAAGAGTTTTCCGTCGGCATACTGAGTTGTCTGTGGTTGGCGAGTCCAGTCGGGTTGCTGCCACCAATAAAGCGCACGTTCAGGGTGAGGCATTAAACCGAATATTGTGCCCTGACTGTTGCAGATGCCTGCTATGTCGTGGAAGCTGCCGTTTGGGTTCGTCGGGTACTTGCCCTCCGCGTAGTTGCCGAATTCGTCGCAGTAACGGAAAACCAGCATGTCTTCTTCGTAGAGGCGCTCCAAAAACTGCTCTTCTTTTTCTTTAGGGAAAAGGAATCTGCCTTCAGAGTGGGCAACAGGTACATGCAGCACTTTGCCTTGAGGGATGCGGCGGGTGAATACGCAGTTGCCTTTACTTTCATGTTTAAGATAAACCCACCTGCAATTGTAGCCCTGCGGAATGTTCGCCGCTAAAGAAGCTTCTGGGTAGGCGCTAAAGGGTTCAAAGCTAGGCAACAAACCTTCTTCGACTAGGACTTGGAAACCGTTACATATACCTAGTATGGGGCGGTTGTCTTCCACGAAAGTTTTCAGTTCCTTGCCAAGCTTTGCGTAAAGTCGGCGAGCAAAAATTACGCCTGCCCTCACGTAGTCGCCGTAGGAAAAGCCGCCGGGGAAAACCAGCACATGGTAGTCGAGGAGGTTGCGGTTTTTCACTAGTTCGTTTAGATGGCGTACTTCTGCTTTTACACCTAGTTCTTTGAAGGCACGGGCAGTTTCAACGTCGCAGTTGGTTCCGCCTACACGCATGACGCAGACGCGTACTTCGTCTAGTTTCACTTTGTTACACCTCTCTGCTTAATGTTTGTTTCCAGCTTTCACGCAGTTTCTCCAGCGGCGACTCCACAACAACAGAGCCTCTTAAACCGTTAATTACAAGTTTCGGGTTGCGGCTGACTTTACCTATCAGGCTGCAGCCTCGCCATTTGGTTAGCACTTCAAAGGCTTGGCGATCCTTCTCTGCAACCTCAACAAGGAAGCGACTGTTGGACTCAGAGAACAAAACGAAGTCATCTCGTTTCAGACCCTCTCCAGCAACTTTCTTTAGGTTCAACTCTGCGCCGTAGCCCCCTGCCAGAGCCATCTCCGCTATAGCCACTGCTAACCCGCCTTCGGATAAGTCATGGCAAGCTTTGATTAGCCCTGCGTCGATGGCTTGGGTGATTAGTTTGAAGTTTTTCTTGGCTTCGTCCTTGCGGACTTGCGGTACAGATTTGCCGAGGTAGCCGTGGAGTTTGTAGTATTCTGAGCCGCCGAGTTCGGGGTAGGTGTTGCCGACAAGATAAATTAGATCGTTGGGAGCTTTCAAGTCCACCGAAACCACTGAGTGTATGTCTGGGACAACACCGATCGCCGTTATCAGCAAGGTAGGAGTAACTGGGCCCATAGGAGATTCGTTGTAGAGGCTGTCTTTCCCTGAAATGAAAGGTGTCTTAAAAGCAGTTGCAAAGTCATAGCAGGCTTCGCATGCTCTAACCAGTGAGCCTAAACGTTCAGGTTTTTCTGGGTTACCCCAAACAAAATTGTCCAGCAGAGCTATACGGCGCCCGCCCACGGCAAGGTTGTTTCGTATAGCTTCATCTATGGCGGAGGCAGCCATCCAGTAAGGGTCAATTTTGCCATATGAAGGGTTCATACCGCACGATATAACTAAGCCCTTCCAACATTTGTCAAGTGGCTTAATAACAGCGGCGTCGTTGGGTCCCGCGTACTCACCGTGTAGAGGTTTCAGAGCAGTGTTTCCTTTCACTTCGTGGTCATATGTGCGGATGACACTTTCCTTGCTTGCGATGTTGGGGGCAGAAAGTATCCGCAGCAAGGTCTCCGTGAGGTCTTTTGGCACTGAAAAATTTGGCTCTGCAATGTCTGGCGGTACCCAAATAGCAGTTTTAGTGCTTGTTGACGAACTGAAAAGCAGTTCCATATCCAAGTCTACAACGGTGACGCCTTCAAAGCGAAGTTTGAGGCGTCGTTCGCTGGTAAGTTTTCCCACAGCAGTGGCTTCTACATCTTCTTTTTCGAATATACCCAAGACTTTTTCAAGATTTTCCGGCGGAACAGTAATGAGCATGCGTTCCTGAGACTCAGAGATGTAAATTTCCCAAGGGGCTAAGCCTGCGTATTTAAGTGGCACCTTGTCTAAGTCCACTGTTGCTCCGCAACCGTATCTTTCAGCGGTCTCGCCTACCGCGCTTGACATGCCGCCGCCGCCCAAATCTGTCGTTGCGGAAGCAAGTTCGCGATCTCGGATTTCCATCAAGGCACGTTTCAATTTTTCTTCTTCGATGGGATCTGCGATTTGCACGGCAGGTCGACTTACCTCTTCAGATTTTTCGGTGAGTTCTGCTGAGGCAAAAGTGACGCCGTGGATGCCGTCGCGCCCTGTTTTTCCGCCTGCTACCACAATTATGTGGTCGGGTTTTGCTTCTTTTTTGAATTTTTTGAGGGGCAAAAGTCCTATGCAGCCACAGTAAACTACAACGTTGCCTACGTAGGAGTCATCAAAGTAGATGGCGCCGTTAACTGTTGGGATACCCATGTTGTTGCCGTAGGCGCCTATACCCGCGGTTACTCCCATGTAGACGTATTTGGGATGTTTTACGCCTAGTGGAAGTTTAGTGTAATCGTAATCTAGGGGGCCAAAACCGAGTACGTCGGTGCAGGCTATGGGGTCGGCCCAGACGCCTAGGATGTCTCTGATGACGCCGCCGACGCCTGTTGCTGCTCCACCGAAGGGTTCAACTGCAGAGGGGTGGTTGTGGGTTTCCACTTTTGCGGCTATGGCGTAGCCTCTGTCGAAGCTTATTATGCCCGCGTTGTCTTCGAAGACGCTGAGGCACCATTTTGGGTTAAGTTCTTTGGTGGCTTTAGCTATGTAGGTTTTAAAGAGGCTGTTGATTTCTTTTTCACCCATTTTGATTTTGCCTTTGAAAGTTTTGTGGCAGCAGTGTTCGCTCCAAGTTTGCCCTAGAATCTGCAGTTCCACGTCGGTGGGGTTGCGCTTTTGAGTTTTGAAGTAAGCTTGAATCTGCTTCATTTCCTGCAGGTTTAAGCCTAAGCCGAGTTCGTTGCTTAGTTGTTGAAGTTGCTGGTCAGTGGCGTTTTGGGTGTCAATTTCGTGCATATCGAAGTTTGTGTGGGCGCGGATGTAGAGGTGACTAAGGTTCATTTTTGCTCCTCAACTGTGATTGTGTAATTGTCCTTCGTTGGATTAGCCAAGAGTCGCTTTGCCATTTCTTCAGCTTTGCTTTTGGCTTCTCTTGGGTTTGGAGACTCGATGTGCACGTTGTATATTTTGCTTACACTGACAGAATCCACGTTGTAGCCGAGTTCTCTCAGAAGCTTGTGGGTGGTGTTGCCTTCGGGGTCGGTGTGCCCGGGTTTTAGGCTGACTTCGATTTTGACGCAGTATTTCATAGCTTAAGTGTTGAATCGTGGAGATTTAAACGCTTTCGCCACTTAGTTGGCAAGTTTCATGCTAAGGGTATTTTCTTGTTTTTGTAGTGGATGGTTACTTGGGGAGACGCTGTGACTTTGCCGATTTGCTCAGGATTTGCCTGAGCCTTCTCTAGAACGTCTAATGCTTTGTCTTTGTCGGCTTTGTCAACTATTATGGCAAAGCCCCAACCCATGTTAAATGTTTTGAACATTTCCTCATCTGTGACGGCGAAGCCGAGATCAAGCGCGGTTTTTTGGATCAAGCCAAAAATGGGGTGTGGCCTAAAATTGTCGAATATAAAACCGACGCCTTTGGAGAACCTTGCAAGGTTGTTAAATTTGAGGTAAGCATCTCCTGTTATGTGCACTGCAGCCTTGATGTGTACGGCGTCGGCGACTTTGAGTAAAGGTTGAACGTAGATTCTGGTTGGCTCCAGCATCTCGCTGATTAAATCGCGACTTAACTCTTCAGGTTTGTCGTGTGGATCATACTTGCCGCCCCATTTTTTGAGGAGAATTTTCCGCGCTAACGTGATACCGTTGCTGTGTAAACCACTACTAGGCAACGCAATTATTGGGTCTTCAGCTTTAATGTTACAGCCCGTGATGATCTTGTCTTTTGAGACCTGCCCAATTGCAGCGACTACCATGTCAAAGCCTCTTCCTTCCGATATGCCGCTTATGACCTCGGCAACGTCACCGATTTCGCCGCTGACGACGGGACATAGAGACTGTTTTGCTCCTTCAACAATACCCTCCAACCAAGCCCTTACAAGTTGTGGGTCACTGGCTTGGGCATGAATATTATCTGAAATAGCCAGCGGCGTCGCACCTGACCTTATAACGTCATTCACAGCCATGGCGACGGCGTCAACGCCTATGGTATCGTATTTGTTTGCAAGTTGTGCGAGAAGAACCTTTGTTCCGACACCTTCAATTGTTAAATCCAAAAATTTGTCGGTTGAAAACTGAAATATGTTACTGTAAGGCAAATGCATCACATGACCAAAATGGTTAAACTGATAGGTGTCTTTTAGCAGCTCAAGGGCTTTTTTGGATTCATGGCGTTGCTGGCGGTTTACACCCGCATCAGTATACGTGAACTCTTTAGGCATGGGTTTGAGTTTCTCCTGTGCTGTGTTATTTGAGTTAGTACGAGATAACAATTACTGTTATTTTTACGAATAAAATACGCCCCGCTAGGAGAGACAAAGTTTTTGTGGGTAAACAACTTTGACTTAGCCAACGGTAGGTCGGAGTACATCTGCCCAAGTATCATGTGTACATAGAATATGTCAACAGCAAAGAGAAGCCAGAAATAAAATTCAACCTAACCAAAGAAGAACTCGTACGTATAATCGCGACACCATATAACGCTGGAAATCCATTCTGGTTCTGCGGAAAACTAGTTAACCCCAAGAATGTAGCTCACGCAGTAATTTTTTGGTCAAATGAAGACTGCAGCAAACTAGTCTTGCCAAACAGGGAAGAAATTGCAAACCATCCAGACAAAAAATTTGTTATAGACTACATTCTTAGAGGAAAAGTCAAAACAGTTCACGTATGCACAGACGAATTCCTCAGCGCAACAAGAGCCTAAAAAGGGGCTAAAAGGGTTGCCTTAAGGTAAAAGTTTAAGTTTGATTTCACTTGTGATATGTTTACTCAAAAGCGGTCTTAGTCCAGCTTGGTTAGGACATCAGGTTCCCAACCTGACGACCCGGGTTCAAATCCCGGAGACCGCACCAATACCGCTACTTCTGGTGCCCTTCCCAGTGTTCTGACTTTTAAAATCCCACAACACGTAAATAGCGAAATGCAAGACATCTACAACTACCCAAAGAGACTGGCAAGTGTCAAGCGCAGAATCACCCAGCTAGAAAACGCAGAGTTACTGCTGAATTTTGTTGCACATTTAGAAGCTTTAGGGCTGTCAACAGGCAGAGTAGCTAAAGTATGCGAATCACGCTTTCGCCCTCACTAAGCCCTGCCCCCTCAAAGCAGCCTCGGCAACGAGAACCAACGCCGAAAAAGCAATCGCTTGGATAAACGGTCAACCTTACAAATTGTCAACAAAAAGCGATTTGCGCTTGGTCATTAGGTTGGTTCAGTTGGATGTTGTAGCAGACTGTGAGTCTTTCAGCGACTGATGAGTATTCTCTAACGTATGAGAATTAGAGGTGCCGATGAGTCTGCTGAGAATGAGACTGGAGTGTAACACCGTCATAATAGACATATGCCTAAGGCAAGGGATCTGTTAGACTTAACGGAGTCCAATCGCCGTTATAAGTAGCTCTGTTAGGATCGTTTACCACGAATTAGAACGGTCAAGTTTTTGTTTAGTCAAGAAACCTTTACAAAAACCCTTTTTAGGCTAATCCTCAGTACAACTGCATGATGGCTATGGCAAGTAAAGCACTCTGCGCCGTTGTCATGATTTTTTCATTCGTCCTCCTTACCCAAATGAGATTCACTGGGGCAACCACGCTGCCCAACACCAACACTGAATACGCCAACGGCACCCTGACGCAGCCGTGTTCGCTGAACGTTTGGTACGACTGGGTAAACGTCTCAGACACCCAAGTCATAGCTTACGCGATGTATGCACCGCAGGATACTCCTTATCCCGGACCAATAGCGAACATCGTGGGGCAGCATCTGTGTCTGGCTGATGAGACGAACGTTTTTGTAGCCAGCGCCTTGACACAGTTTGAGATCTACCGTGACCTTAACGGCGACGGCATTCCCCAGGCCAGCTCAGGAGCGGACAATGAACTGCTTTATTACTTGTTCACGAACATGAGCGACAGATTTAGCCCCATCTCCATCAAGACAGTGACATCTGATGGC
>JBNVCD010000019.1:8747-14671 GCA_050410875.1 Bathyarchaeia archaeon
TCTGAAAACAAGCTTTGACATAGGCAAAGTTACCAGCGCATACTCTATAAACCCAAAAGCCGTTCTGCCCACAGATACCCCCTTCTCGTTTGAAGGCCTAAGTCTCGCTTTACTCTTCACCACCTCCACCTACGCGTCACAGTCTTACCAAACTTCGGTCGATGGACAAGCCTACAACTCATCAGCTACAAACGCCTCCTCAACAGCCGTATCCACAGCAAACATTGCCGTTGGAAACAGTAGCGCCTGCGACTTCGTATTCGGAGGCAACTACACACTAACCCGAGGCGAAAACAATGAAACTCACACGGCAGTTACTGAATTACATCCAGCAAAGGCTGAAGCAGTCGCACTCGCCGAGCTTCCCATAAGCATCTACCAACCCGCCCTCGCGCAGATCAGCATCTTTGGCAACTATCTCAACTTGACAGACCTTTTTGGAGGCCATTGGCCAAACGTCGCCATAGACTACCGCGCAAGTTCCTTCATCTACCGCGTCTGCTTTCCAACATGGGACGGCCAGCAAATAATCCACGACCCAATCTTTAGAGGCTACATGGCTGCTTCGACGCAGATTTCCGAATCTCCCAGTCCCAGTTCTTCAGTGATCCCTAGTCAATCTTCTACATCTATAATAAACCCCAATGAAACACCCTCGTCTTCTCCAACAGAACAGTCAACGCCCACTCGAGAGCAAAGCTCGATTCCAAATCTTACGCTGGAGGACCTAAATTTGGGAAAGGTCATGGTTGGAGCAGTTATTGCCATCGTTGTTCCAGCGTTGCTGATTTACATAGCTAAGCGTGGATGGTTGAAGCAATGGAAAAAGCCTTCATGGCAGTAATCGGCGTCTCATTAATTTTTCTTTCCTTTTCAGCGGCTTTGCAGACTGCTGAAGTAGCGAAAGCAAATTTTACTCCGCTGCCCACACTTCCTGTACCTATCTACCTAAGAAGCGACGGAAGCATTGACCCTTCAACAGCACCTCTCCAGAGAGTTGGAGACATATACAAACTCGCGAGCAACATCAACAACACAATCGAGGTTCAACGGTCAAACATAGTGATTGACGGCAACGGCTTCACCATCACGAACCCCACAGTCACAATCACCCAAGACCTAATGATACCGATCGGCTGGCTTCCGGGAATTAGCCTCCTTGGCGTTAGCAACGTCACAATTTTTAACGTAACCCTTCAAAACTGTATTACAGGAATCAGAGTCGAAAACTCCACAGACATTATGTTAAATCGGAACGCCATAAAAGGAGGAATTGTCGGCATAGCTGTATTCTCCTCAACAGGGATAAGCATAATAAACAACAATATACAATCCTCAAGCACAGGAATCAATTTTCTGCCCAGCAACCCCAACGCAATAGATTCATATGAAATCAAGATCGAACAAAACCTTATCTCCGGAACAAGCAAGGGCATCTCTGGCAAAATCATTAACTCCCAAATAACTGACAACAACCTGACAGGAATAGGAACAGCGCTCAACTACGCCGGGTCAAACAACATCATAACCAGAAACATCTTTCAATACAGCGACTGCGGAATCTGGTTCATCGATCAATTAGCCGTTAACAGCACTATCTTCCGCAATGACTTTAACCATAACAGTAGAAACGTCGTAATTCCATTCATTAAAGACCCACCATTCAACTATTGGGATAACGGTACAACTGGAAACTACTGGAGCGACTACAATGGCGTTGATTCTAATGGCGACGGCATCGGCGACTCTCCGTACGTTTTGCTGACCACCTATTATGATTATGTTTTAAACAAAAATGTGACGTTGGAAGGAGTCAGAGACAACTTCCCTTTAATGAGGCCTATAAGAGTAGAGAACGCACCTGTTATAACTTCTCAGTCACCAAACCCTACACCTTCGCCGTCCACCACTCTTTCGCCAACGCCAACACCCTCGTTAAACCCAACGCCTCTTCTTTCGGAATATCCTACTCAGAGCATTTCGCCTTCTCTTTCTCCAATACAAACGCCTACAATAGAACCAAGCTTAACTGCCAGTCCCACTGAGCCAGTGCATAGTCTTAAGCTGCTTCCTTATTCACTCATAATAACAGTTGTAGCTGCATTAATAGCAGCTGTTGTTGCGGGTATGCTGGTCTATTACAGAGAGAAAAGAGGAGAGCTATGAGAAGAAAACTATCAAGTATCTTTGGCTCCCTAGACGAAATTCAGGTTGATGAATTGACAGGCAACTATGGCTTAAACGTCAATAGGATACAACGGAGCTTTACTATGAGACTGCAATAGTGGTGGGTGACAATTTTCCACCATTTATGTTGCCCTAAACTCTCCTTGGGGAATGGCAATTTCTACAATTGCATTTAGGAGGTATTTGCTCCTTCAAGATAGCGAAAAGTGTTAAGAAAAGGAAATCGAATTATGCATGATTTTCCTTAATGCGCCATGTATAGAAAGAGTGAAGCAATAAACAAACATGCCGTCTTGGTTTCAGTGTTGCGTTAATTGCTATGGCGGCGGTTGCTCCTGCCGTCCTGTTTTGGCAACTTCGGCGCGGGTTTGGGAGAAGGGAGATAAAGAGAGAATTATTCTCGGCTTGAAAGTACGACAATGTAGTCCGCGGTGTCTGCGCACATGTCTGCAGCGTGCTCAATAAACTCAATCAAATCATCGTAGATAACCAGCGCGCCAGGGTTAATTTTTTCACCGTATTTCACAAACAGAGCCTTAGCGTTGAGATACTCCTTATCTAATTCATGCTCGCTACTTTCAACTTTCCGTGCTTCAGCTATAGCCTCTGTTGGACTTGAAGAAATCTTCTCTATACCACCACGCAAAGCTTGAGCGGTCTCCACAAGTTTAGACGTCATGAAAACTGTTTTCTGGCATAACTCATCTGGGATTTTGGCGTCTCCAAGCATTTCTAAACATCGGGCAGCATCCTTCGTGTGATCCGCTAGCGTGTCCAACCTCTTCACTAAGTGTAAGAGGTCTTCACGGTAATCCGCTACTAACGCTGAACCCTTGCTCAACTCCGTGAAAACTGCCGTTCGCAACTTGTCTACTTCCTCTTCTGCGCTGTAGAGGTTTTCCACATGCTTCTTTGCCTCAGCAAGCTTGCCCTCAGCGAAACTCTGAGTTGCCTTGTAGAGCAAAGTTACAGTGTCAAACGCTTTCGTTATCTGTTCATGTGCAAGTTCTAGACCTTTAGTTTTGCGGCGTTTCTCAAACCAGTTATAACTTCGTTTTTCCACCACCAAGCCCCCGCTTACATTATTAGATTGTTCAGATATAACCCTTCTTCTCAGCAAACTCACAACAGTTGCCTCAGTTCACGTTAAGCAGGCGTCAATTGCCAAAAACCAATTCAATACGCATAAAGTCTGATCCTGACTTTTGGCTGTCGCCCTTTTTTTAGCTAATTCTTTTTGCATCGTCGACAAACCTCGCCTAATTATTGTTGCTTTGTTTTAGATTATTTAGAATCTCCAAATAACCTATAGGCAACAACATATTCTATATATTAAGAAAAAAGGGCATTCAACGCGAAAGCGCTAAAACGTATTTGGCCAATTGAACCTTGTCATCCAAGTTCCGCATTATGGTATTTGTCACCTTAACCTGCAGACCCAGTTGCTCTACCCGGGTTTTTTCCGATGCATCAACTAAATCAATAACAAAGAAATCAAGGAAATCGGCATAGAGTTTGGCAACTGAAAACGCGGAAACTTCAAGGCCCAAACCACGCAGCAACTTATCTGCTGGACCTTTCACAGGCGCACCCGCTATGATGGGGCTTATAGCAACTTTTTTCGCTTTACTACGTTTTAGGGCACTTCGAATTCCCTGAACCTGAAGAATAGTGCCTATACTCACCACAGGATTGCTGGGGCAAACCACTATTAACTCTGAGTTTTCAATGGCGTCTAAAACACCATCCGCGGGTTGGGCATAAGAAGCCCCCGCAAACTCTACGCCTAACACGACGTCTCTGGCGCCTCTTTTCACTAGATACTCTTGGAAATGCATGGTTTTCCCGGGTGTTACAACATTGGTAACAAATTTGTCATCAGTCATCGGCAAGATTTTCGTCGCAAGCCCCAGCGACGCGTTAATTTCAGCCGTAACTTGGGACAACTTAAGCCCCTCTTTTAACCGTATAGTCCTATAGACGTGGGTAGCTAAGTCGCGGTCGCCAATTTTGAACCATGTCTCAAAACCTAACCTTTGAAGTGAATCAAGAAAATTGAAGGTGTCACCTCGAATGCCCCAACCTTTAGTTTCATCAACTATTCCTGCTAAAGTGTAAGAAACAATGTCTAAGTCAGGAGACACATGTAAACCGTACATCTCGACGTCGTCGCCGGTGTTAACAACCACTGTGAGTTCTTTTGGATTAACATTTTTTGCTAGTCCCGTGAGGAACTTAGCCGCGCCCACTCCGCCAGCCAAAGCTGTAATCACAACTACCCCACCTGCACAGATGTTAAGACACTAATTGTTTGTAAGGCCTATTTGAAATATCCTGCGAAAAATGCGCCCATTCACAGGCTATGCTGTGCCTCTGAAATCCACTTTTCTTTTACGGCGCCGTGCACGTCCACGGTGCGTTCTTTTTTGAAAACGGGAGCTTCATGTTTATACCGTTCGACTGCTTCACGTAATACTGGAAAAACATCGGTTCGGTGAGAACCGGCAACTGCTACGTAAACCATGTCTTCACCGACGCTAAAGTCACCTAGTAAATGGTGAATCTGAACATCAACAATACCAGGTTTCCTTTTCAAGTCATCGCAAATTTGCTCTAGCACTTCATTTGCTTTTTCCTCGTAAGCTTCCAAAGTGATCTGCTCCACTTTTTCACCTTCAGCGTTTTCCCCGCGGACAACACCGATAAACAGGGTTATGGCACCTGTTTTTTCGGATCCCTCAGCGTTTCTTATGTTTTCCATTAGATCTGCGAGGGTGAAGCTGCCCTTTTGATGCACACCTGCGCGGCGAGTCATAATTACACTCTCAGAACACGTTAATTTATAGGATTCACTTTAAAGACGCTTTCGTAGAGAAGTAGACAAAAAAGAAAAACGAATGGTTATGCTTCAGGTTTAGCTGCGACTTCTTCAGGTTTAACTTCTGCTGCTGGCGCGTCTGTCAACTGGGTGGGCTGCGCAACAAGCTTAGATTTACGGATACCCACGTGTCTTAAGGGTGCAACAAGTTTTGCTTCATTGTATATGTCTGAGGCAATTTTGCCGAGAACCATTTCCTGCACGAACTGGTCTAACGAGAGGAGCGCGGCTTTTTCTTTAATTATTTTTGACATTATCTGTCGAATTTGATGCTCTTGAGAAGTTTTAATTCGCGAAAGCGTCATGGCGGAAATTGCAACACGTAACTTGTAGCCGTCTTTGGTGGTTAAATTGAAAAGCCCATCTACCTTGGTGGTTCGCCTTCGCACTAAACTTCTCAGGTAATCGCGGCTGTACTCGTGACCTTTAAAGACTGTGCGAGCAGTTTTTCCGTCTAACTGGTTAACTTGGAAAAACAGCTTCATGTACTGATGAGAAAAATCACCGGTTATGTCGTAGAGGGTAGCTTCGGCTACTCTGCCTATAAGTTGCTGTGGCTCGGCAGCGGGGACAGAACCCAACTCAACACTGCCAAAGTATGGCGGTGCAACTATCATATACCACGTTTTGCTTCGCCATTTGTCGCGAACGTGCTTCGATTTTGAAGACAAGTTTATCCTCCGAATGCGCCTTCAACATTCTCAAGGCAATATTAAAAGCTTTACCGTTTGAATGTTATCTTCTCGACGTCGCCCATGTATTTTCGCAGCGCTTTTGGCACCACAATTGAACCATCCGCTTGCTGATTATTCTCCATGATGGCTACAATTGTTCTGCCTGTAGCTATGGCAGTTGAGTT
>JBNVCD010000001.1:0-5613 GCA_050410875.1 Bathyarchaeia archaeon
TGGAGAGTTGGTGTGTTGGGCAATGAGGTTTTGTATGTATGCAAATACATGATTCCAAGGGGCAAATGGAAGCATGGGGCTAAACTGCGCGGTAAACCTACCGTTGTTTGGGGCAGAACGGTGGCGTTAAAGAAAGAGAAGGCTCCGCAGAGGCTTAAAGACGTGGCTTTGAAAGCGTGCAGCGTCGTGGGTAAAGGGCTCTATGGCGTAGACATAAAAGAAGTTAACGGCGACTATGTTGTAGTTGAAGTTAATGACAACCCCAGCATCTACGCGGGTTACGAAGATTCTCAGGATAAAGACGTTTACACAAAAATTATCCACTATCTTAGTGAGTAAAACTCTGCGTATGCAGGTTTTTCGACAGCTATTTATTTTAACTTATCAATTCAGTAACTGTAACAGACACAAGCAAAAAAGGGAGAATGCGTCCAGTTGAAGGAAGCTATTAAAGATTACGAGTTCACTTCAGACATGTCCGTCGCTGAACTTGTTAACCAAATGGAGAAGGCGTGGGGTTTCACGGCGGGGAAACTAGCCGTTGGCGTTAAAATTCTTGAAACTATGATTAAAACCAGAGGTTGCGTAAAGTTTCTCTCGTTTACAGGCAATCTAGTTGCTACAGGAACCCGCGGGGTTTTCAGAGAGTTAGTTAAACGTAAGCTTGTAGATGTTGTGATAACTTCTTGCGGCACGTTGGATCATGACATGGCGCGGTGCTGGAAAAACTATTACCGGGGCAGTTTTGTCATGAACGACTCTAAACTGCATGCTGATGGCGTGAATCGCTTGGGAAATGTGTTGGTGCCCAATGACAGCTATGGCGTTTTGATTGAAGAGAAAATGCAGAAGTTGCTTTCTGACCTGTATCGTGAGGGGAAACGTGAAATGTCAGGCAGTGAGCTTACAAAGGAAATTGGGAAACGCTGCTGTAATGAATCGTCAATTTTGTATTGGGCGGCGAAAAATGACATCCCAGTTTTTGTGCCGGGCATTACAGATGGCGCGGTGGGCTATCAAACGTGGATGTTTAGTCAAGACCACGATTTCAAGTTGAATTTGCTGAAAGATTCAGGTCGACTAAATGATATAGTGTTTGACGCAGAAAAGTCTGGGGCGTTGATTGTTGGCGGCGGCATTTCAAAGCATCATACGATTTGGTGGAACCAGTTTAAGGATGGCTTAGACTACGTGGTTTACGTGAGTACCGCTGACGAGTGGGATGGCAGCCTCAGCGGAGCTCGCCCTCGGGAAGCGGTTTCTTGGGGTAAAATCAGCGAGAAGGCTAAGCGCATCATGGTTGAAGGTGACGCTTCAATGGTTTTGCCTGTTATGGCGGCTTCGCTTTTCAGTAGGCTTGCGGAAAAATAAAAGGGGAAAAGAAGGTTTTAGAGGTCTTTGAAGAGCCAGGTCATATCTGGCCCTTTGCGTTTCTTTTTTACTCTTTCACAGAGGGCATGCGTTATTAGGGGCAGGGCGATGGTGGCGTCGCAGTAGCAGACTGCGCGTTTTCCTGCTTCGGCGTTGATTTTGCCCCAGCTGATGGCTTCTTCTAGTGTGCAGCCGCTGAGTCCGCCCCATTGTGGGGAATCGGTGGTGATTTGTATGGCGTATTTGTGTGGGTAGTAGTATTCTTGTAGGCCTTTGCGGAGGTGGCCGTCGCGTCCTGGTACGCCTTTGTCTTCGGTCATGGGGGAGACGGATATGGCTATGAGTTGGGTGATGTCTTTTGGTACGCCACCGCCGATGTAGATGACGCCTATATCTTTGGTTTTTGTGCCGATTTGGACGAATTGGTCGAATTCTTTGGCTGAGTCTACGGTGATTTTGTGTCCTTTGTTTTTTGCCATGAGGATGGTTTCGCCGTAGGCGCTGTCTAGGAAGGCTGGGCTGAAGATGGGGACGTTGTTTTCGTAGGCTACTGCGGCTATGGCTGGGATTTTTTTCTTGCTTAGGAATTTGCCGAGTTCGTAGAAGAATTCTTGGCTGCTGTAGGGGTAGTCTGTTTTGAGGGTCATGACGAAGTCTGTTATGAGTTCTTCCATTTTGCGGTAGTCGGTTTCTTTGCCGAAGACGTCGTAGTAGCGGTTTATGTCGGCTTCTAGGAGTTCTTGGTCGTTGACTAGGTGGCTGCCTTGCCAGTATCCGAAGCCCATGGCGTCGACTATGTCTTCGCTGACGTTGGCGCCTGTGCTGACGAGGACGTCTATGAAGCGGTTTTCTATGAGCCAGTTGACTATGGTCCATTGTCCTGCGGTGGACATGGAGCCTGCGTAGCCCATGACTATGGTGAGGTCTTTTTCTTTGATCATGTTTTCCCAGATGTCGACGGCTTCGCCTAGTTTTCTGCCTTGGTAGGCTGTTTTTGCCATGGCTGTTAAGAGTTCGTTGACGGTTTTGGGTTTGACTTTGATGGGTTCGAGTTTTTTGGTGAAGTATGAGTTAGTCATTAATGTGTGCACCTGTTTGTTGTGATGTGATGATTTGGGTTGTATTTGAAATTTTTTGTTTTTTGTGTGGTTGTGGCTTGTTTGATTTGCGTTTTGGTTTTTTGGTTTTTGTGTTGCTTGTTGCTTTTTGGTTTCAGGGTTTGGTTTTGGCTGGTTTGGTTGTGGTTTGGTTGTGGTTGTGGCGGGGGTGTTTTTGTTGGGTGTGTCAAGTTGCGGTGTGTTTTTGATGGTGGTGAGTTGGGCAACGGGTGATGTGTTGAGCGTGAAATGGTGTGTTGTGGCTGGTTTGGGTGAAGATGCAGGTTTTATCACAAGTTCTATATTTTTTCTCAGATGTCGTGTTCAAGCTAAAAAAGTCTGATTTGGCGGCTACATTTTTTCTGGGGCGACAACGCCGATGATGTTTAGGGCGTTGTTTAGTACGATTTTTATGGCTTCGGTTAGAGTTATGCGTGCGTCGCAGAGTTCAGGTTTGTCTGCTTTCAGCACGGGCAGCGCGTTGTAGAAGGTATTGAATTTGTCTGCGAGGGCGTTGGAGTAGTCTGCGATGATGTTGGGTTTGAGGTATTCTGCGGCTTCGATGAAGACGTCTGGGAAACTTGCCAAGGTTAAGATGAGGTCGTGTTCTAACGGTTCGTTTAATTCTTCGCAGAACAGTTTTGCGGGAACTTTTGTGGCTTTGCGTAGGATGCTGCAGGCTCTGGCGTGGGTGTACTGCACGTAGGGGGCGCTGTTGGTTTCAAAGTTTAAAACTCTGTCCCAAGTGAAGACGACGGGTTTTCCTGTGTCTACATCTACTAGGGCGTAGCGTACTGCGCCTGTGCCTACGAATTTGGCGATGTTTTGTTTTTCTTCCTCGGTGAGTTGGGGGGAGCGTTTTGAAACTTCTTGGTATGCGCGTTTGATGGCTTCGTCGAGGACCTCGTCGAAAGTGATGTAGTGTCCTCTGCGGCTGCTCATTTTGTATCCTGGCAGAGTCACCAAGTTGTAGGCGAAGTGCACTAGGTTCTCGGCTTGTTCGCCGTAGCCTAGGGCGTAGAGCGCGATTTTCAGTTGCAGCTGCGCCAGAGACTGCTCCATGCCGATGACGTTTATGACTTTTTCTGCTCTGCCAAACTTCCACAGCGTGTAAGCCACGTCACGCGTCGTGTACAACGTGGTGCCGTCGGCGCGCACCAACGTTAAAGGAGGCACTTCCTGTTCTTCACGCAGCCCCAGCTTTGTTTTTAGCTGTAAATTTTGGATGACTTTTGCAGCGTCGAATTCCAAAACGCCGCCTTCAGTGAAAACGAAGCCGGAAGACTTCAGCTTTGCTAAAACGTCGGAAACCTGGTTGCTCCAGACGAAGTCGCTTTCCCAGTCCCAGGAGTCATAAAAGATTTCTACGCGTTGTGCAGTCTGCCTAAAACCTTCAAGGCACAGTTCGCTCACTTCACGTATAAGCTTTTTAGCGGCGGGTTCACCTGCTTCGTATGCGCGGTTGAGTTTGCTTATTTCCTCTTCAGGGTTAGCGTCAACGCTGATTTTCTCCAAAAGCGCATTAAACAGCGCAGGGTGCTTCTGCTGCAGCTCCGCTGCGATGCCTGTCCACTCTGCGAGTTCCCTGTTGAGTTTGGCAACCTCCTCGCTGGCGGAAGCCGCCTTTGCCGCTTCAAGTTGACGTTTTAAACGGTTGACTTCTACAATGCAACTGGTGATTGTGTAGATTTTGCCTATGAAGTGGTCAGCTTTCTCGTCAGGCTTTGGCTTGCCCAGTTTAGCGTAGCCGTAAGCTATGACGCTGGATTGTCGCCCCACGTCATCAACGTAGTAGTGGGTTGAAACGTTGTGCCCTCGAAGTTTAAGTATACGCGCTAGCGAATCGCCTAAAATGGGGTTCCGCGCTTGCCCAATGTGAATGGGGTGCAGCGGGTTTACGCTGGTGTGCTCCACAATTATTTTTTTTGGCGCGTCGGTTTTGGGGAACCCGTAATCTTTACCCAGCCGTTTTATGGACTCCAAAGTTAAAGCTGAGAACCTGGGGAAATTGACGTGGAAGTTAATGAAGCCGCCTGCAGCTTCAACTTTTTCGACGAGGTTAAAACCGGACTTGTCAGCGGCTTGGGCAATCAAAACAGATAGCTCAGCGGGTTTTCGTTTAAGCTTCTTGGCGAACTCAAAACAAGCCGGCGAAGCCAGCTGCCCATAGTTGGGGTGCGGCGGCTTCCCCAGCGTGAAAGAGCCCGCGTCAATTTCAGGCAAAACCCGTTTTACTGCTTGAGCTAAGACGGCTTCGCATTCGCGCCGGAAGTCAGCAAAGGGATTAACGGAAACCACCACTTTTTTTCACCTGTCTAAACTGTGAGGGTAGACCACTCTAATACACGATGGTATTTAAAATTGGAACTCACTTATCTACATACTGGACGCGGAAACATGAACACTAAACTGATATTCACTGAAAAATGCCTCAACTACGGCAGCTGGCACATCGAGGGGCCACAAAGAGTCAAAAAAGCCTACGACATTTTGAAGCAGAAAGGCTACCAGTTCATAGAGCCACACCCAGCAGCCGAAGAAGACCTGTTGAAGGTGCACGAGTCAGAGTACATCTGGAACATAAAAAAAGGGTTAGTTGAAGACCCGGATACGCCTGCCTACGACAACATATACGAATACGCAAGGCTCAGCGCCGGCGGCGCGTTGCTTGCGGCAAAAACCGGCGGCTTCTCACTTATGAGGCCACCTGGGCATCACGCGGGGAAAAGCGGTTTTGCTTTGGGAGTTTACACCCGCGGCTTCTGCTATCTCAACAACGTCGCCGTCGCCGTAAAAGCTCTGGGCAAGCGGACGCTGATTTTAGACATTGACGGGCACCACGGCAACGGCACACAAGAGATTTTCCAAGGCGACCCGCAGGTAACGTATGTTTCACTGCACAATTACCCGCAGTACCCCGGCACAGGAGTTAAATCTGAAGGAAACAGCCTAAATTTTCCGTTGCCACGTGACTGCGGCGAAAAAGTTTTCTTAGAAACCCTTGACAAAGCGTTAAACCTAGTAGATACAGAGAAAGTGGAGGTTGTGGCGGTCTCCGCAGGTTTTGACACACACCAAGGCGACTTAGCTTCACTGGGGCTGACAGAGCAAAGCTACTTTGAAGTGGGCAAAAAAATCGCCGCGT